>NZ_JASCOY010000002.1:0-204319 GCF_029960075.1 Pseudomonas sp. PS02290 | reverse complement strand
GCACGCGATCAGGGCTTGACCTCGCCCAAGAGTGTGATTGCTGTGTACCCAGTGGGGCAGACCACGACCAACACTGAGTCGTACTTGAAGTACGCTGACGCCAAGCCACTCAATCGCCCCATGATGCTTTGGTTCGTGGCCAATTTGACCAAAAGCTCTGCCGATCTGAAGGATCCACGCTTGGACCTTGTGCACGCCAATCTTCACGGTCTGCCGCCAGTGACTCTGATCAACGCCGAGATCGACCCGCTGCGTGATGACGGTGCGCAACTGGAGCAGGCGTTGCGAAACCAGGGCGTAAGCGTGGAGCGCAAGCTGTTTGACGGCGTGACCCACGAGTTTTTCGGTACCGCTGCGGTGGTGGAAAAGGCTCAGGAAGCACAGGCCTACGCCGGCGCTCGCCTGAAGGCAGCGTTCTAACAAGCCTCTGGCTGCTGCGATGTCAAATGGTAGCAGCCAGTACCTTGGCTTACAGCTGGGTCAAATCGTAGCTCACCCCAAGAGCAGCGTCAGCAAGACGATGACCAGCAAGCCTAGATGACCAGCAAGCCTAGATGACCAGTTGAATGAAGAGCGAGACATCTAAAAAAGCCGCCGCCTACTATGCCAAGGCGTGCGGCCGAAGTACGCGTTCATCAAGAAGCACTCAACTGATTACCCGGTACGGCGCCTTTGCCAAACTCTCAGGGTACACCCCAGCGGCTCCTACGCTTGGCTGGGCGAGCCTCAATCTGCCCGACAAAAACGTATCTCTTATGATCGTAAGCTTTTATGTCGCGTTCCATAACGGGGTTTTCGTTAAATGCCTGTTTTTATCCGGCGGGTAACTTCGCTGGATCGCAGCAGGCTGCGGCTTCTTGGTGGCCGGCAACCCGGAAGCCTGTGAGCATTTATAGTCCACCGAACCGGCTGGCTTTCGACCCTTTGCAGTCATTCATATAGTCCCCTCGAAGCGGTTATCTGGCGAAAATTCTCGCGTAATTGGGAGTCGGGTTTCATCAGGCCACTACACTGTGAGTCATATCGCTAATGGCAATATGCTCTATAGTGGCTAAGCCATCAGGAAAGGGAGGTCAAAATGGCAGCGCATAGTGATGCAACAGGTTACCTTTTAGCTCACCGAGATTCGGTCAACGAAGCGTGGTTTCACGCGGTGTGTGAAGCCGCAATCAACTCAGACGGAGGCAACCTATCTCAAGATGAGCTTGAGCGCCTCTGGAGGTTGTTTTGCGGGCTGGAAACCTTTGCACCTGCGGCAGCTACTCCCCCGGCACTGACGGCAAATGCACGCGACGCAATCCAACCGTTTCATCTGGAAAGTCTGTCGGATTTCTCCGGGTTTAAGAAATTAGGCGGCACGCTAAGGTTGGATCTATCGAAGCGTATAACACTAGTGTTTGGTAGGAATGGCGCAGGGAAATCGAGCCTATGCCAGGCATTTAAAATCCTTGCAAATCCTGAGAAGCCGAAAGAGCCCCTGAATAATGTTCGTTCTTCTAGCAAGGTTCTTCCCTCCTTTAGCTATAAGCTGCGGGGCGGCTCTGTACAAGGTTGGACAGAGCTAGACGGTTTTGGTGGCCAGGCTCAGGCTCTGAAATATTTTGACTCCGCAGTCGCTTACAAACACGTCAATAGCTCTATCTCACCAGAAGCTGTCGTAGAGTTGAGTGCGTTTCGATTAGAGTGCTTCGATTATGCACGTGAGTATTTGAAGCAGTTTCAGGCTTACAGTGGATCTAAAATTGCTGAGTACCGGCAGGATGCCGACAGGAAGATTGCCGAAATTAAGCTGGGCGCTCATGCAGTTATAGATACAAATACTGGGGTTTTTAAGGATTGGAGTGCAATCAATTGCGAGCCTATGCTTTCTTGGATAGGGACGGTGAGCTTTGGTGAAGAAAAGCGCCTGCAAAAGGCAGAAAAGCAGGCACGGCTTGAGCAGCTTAAAGGTGCGACGAGCGTGGAGGGGCAACAAGCCCTCACTCTGAAGAAAAGCCTGCTAGGTCAAGTAAAACAATCATTGGAAAATTTCGTTCAGCAGTGCGAAGGTTTTTCATACTCTGCCTACAATCAGATCCTGCTTTCAATCCAGCAAAAGCAGGCTGCAAGCATTGAGCTTGCCGGTGCTGTATTTTCCAAAGACCTGGATGTGTCAGGCCAGCAGAAGCTTCTTTCCGCAGCTGCTGCCTTGCGGCCATTTGTTCCTGCGGAAAACTGCCCGCTGTGCCGTCAGATACTAGAGAATGATGCTAAGGAACTCTTCCTGGCGTTCCATAATCACTTGATTTCAACAGTTCAAACGGAGCTATACGCCCTAAATACTAAACAGCAGGCTGAGCACTCCAAGAAAAGAATGATCGAAGGCTTCGCAGAGATAAATTACTCACAATATTCGAATGTGCTGAATGCCGATTTCTTGCGTGCAGCCTCGGATATGATCACCTCAGTTAAAGCGTCATTGCAGGCACCTCTAATTGATCAGGCTGCGCTTGATGCTTACTCTCGTTACGCCGAGCTGAATGCTTATGTCGAAGCGGTTAATACAGAGTACAACAACGCTGACTCCGCTTTGACGTTAGCATCGAATGGGTTGCAAGCGTTGAACGAGGAAATTTCAAAGCTCACAACAGAAATTGGTGTACTGAGCATCGATGAAACCGCGTCTTCCGTGCGCCCTCAAATCGAGACGATTTGCCAAAATGCGATTTCCTTTGCTGGCGTCGCCAATGTGGTGGAGTCCTATAACCTCACATCACGCCTGTCCGCGCTGACCGCACGAAAGAAGGATGCGCACACAGCGCTCGTTCTAGGCTCGTTTGTACCGTATTTGGATGGAGAGTATCGCCGTCTCTGTGGTGCCTCGCTGGAACAAATTGGTGTCCGCCTGGCCAACCAAGGAGCTGATGCGAGGGTTCTTCCGAAAATCGGAGATGAGCTGGTACATCGCGTGCTGAGTGAAGGCGAGCTTAAGGTTCACGCACTAGCCTTGTTCATGTGTGAGGCGAGCGTCGCACCGCACCAAGTCTTGATTCTGGATGATCCAGTCACTAGCTTTGACTACAACTATATATCTAATTTTTGTGAGCGCCTGCGAGACTACGCGAAGGATAATGCACAGTCGCAACTGATCGTATTGACACATAATTGGGACTTCTTTGCGAACCTCCAGAATACGTTAAATGGTTCAGGCCTGAGTGGCGCCTTCTCCGTGCAGGTGCTGGAAGACTGTGCGACAGTATCTGAGTACGTAGAGAAATGGGAGGAGCTATGTGGGCAAATCGATGGCTACATTGACCCACAAGTCGAGATCAGTCCTGATGAAAAATCCAAGCTTTCTGCTCTGCTAAGACGCTTGTTGGAGAGGTTAACGAACTCCTACGTTTTCAATGAGCAACGTCATCAGTACAAAATAAGAACGTTGCAAGTTTCCAACTTTAAGGACTTCGTGAAGTTGGTGCCATTGCTTCCGGCAGAGGCGGACAGGCTTAAGGATTTATACGCTAATCTGAGCCCGCTTGAGCATGATGATGTGCGCAACTATTACTCCACCAAATCCATCTATCAATTTGGCACCTGGTACGATGAGATTAAATCAATAAAGAATGCAGTTGAGGGACGGCGCACCTAACGCGCTACGCTCTTGGCAGATGGCAGATGGCAGATGGCAGATGGCAGATGGCAGTAAGGCCTTGTCTATTGGGCAGTCGCCCGAGTCAGAAAGCTTGCGGCCAAAAGGAATGAGTACCCAGAGCTAGCTGCTCGGCTGTGCGGGCGACCTGAATTTAGCGTGCTGGGCGCTTGGGCATAGAAGTGATCAGATCATTGGCGGATGTCCGCTAATGACCGAAGGCTGCCTTTCGTATTCGGCCGCTTTGGAACCTCATGCAGCCTTTGGAGGATCAGACGGATTTTGGCACATGGGAATAGGATGTGCTCTGGATCCCTCAAGACCTCTGAGTTTCGCGAGACAATTGACCCTGCTTGCAGGACCAACAGCCGTGGTAGCAATCACAAACTCATGAGATAATTACCAAACATCGCAGCGTTGAGCCTGGCTATGCGTTGCGGTTTCCAGAGCGTGGAATCGAAAATTGGAGTCTATCGCTGAGTAGCTGATAAATAGAAAATGTCGCTAAAACTTAATTAATGAGTGGTATGTTTTCAGACACTTTGAGGAGAGCCAAGCATGGCTGATGAACTGAAAGAATTTCCCATCAGTGAGGAAGAGCGTCAGCGTCGCAAAAAGGCTGCCGATTATGCGCGCGCTTCGGTTGGGCTGTCGGGTTTCGTCCTCAGCGCTGAGGACGAGGCTCATGTAGAGCGTTTCATCAACGGTGAGATCAATCTAGCCGAGTTTGTAACACCCAAGCCCTGACACTCATTGCCACGCGACCCATCCTGGATACTCCATGCCGACTATCACTAGCCTCCGTCAGGACGCCGTCGCAAACGCTCTTGCAAACCAACGCCTGGAAGGCCTCGAGCCCGATGCGAAGGTAGTTCTCGATCTTCAGCGTTTTGCACGCGGCGAATGTGACATCAATGAAGTGTTGAACAACTTCAAAGCAAGGATTGCCAGTGGCGAGCTAATAAAAAAGCGGTAACGATTTTACACCTGTCCAAGGTGAGATCTTTTCCGCAAGGGGCCTAGACAATACCAGGGCTTGGTTTCCGCACTCGCTAGGAGAGAGCCGTTGCCCGCACCCCGTGGCCTAGTAGATTTTTGACCGACTAGTTTCTGTAAAGCCGTTTGAAATATGTATTGTCTTTGTATCTATTTTTGCAATATTTCATAGTCTTGATTACGATAGGTATGAATATCGCTAAAAAAACTACTGCTAGTAAGGTATCGTGACTGAATAAGTATTTATTGATCACCTGTGTAACAGACCAAGCGATTATTGTTGGTATCAGAAGTGCAATAGCTTGAGCTATCAGAGGAGGGCCATAAGTAATTTCAGCATTGCACCCCCGACATACACGGGCTCCCCAAGGCACATTATTCAAGCAGTGCGGGCATGTAACGGTTCGATCATTTTGCACAGGTCATTCCCTTGATTAGCTTTCGACGAGTCATTCTACGGCAAGTTAGCTGGCTACGCACTTCTTCGATAGGCGTAGCCTATATTTCAATTCGTATGTCGGAGGATCCTTGGGCCTTTTCTGCCGACGATCATAGATCCTAATCGTACTGATGTTCGCATGGCCAAGCCAAGCCTGGAGGTTGGCAATGTCCGCCTCATCCTCTAGGCATCAGTCGCAGCCGTTGTGAGCACTCCATGCAGGCCCAAACCGGCGATTTAAAGTCCCGACCCTTCCATTATTGGGTTGGGCACGTGGGTTACACGCAAGCACGGGTATGGTTTTGAGCGTATAAATCCGGTCCTGCACGGCTGTACTGTCAACATCTGCCCATGCACGTTGAGGAATAGGACTGTGAAGAATGAACGACGGATTGAGGAATGGAACGGTCGATGGTCGATCGTTGCCGGGCGTGCTGTGTGCAGTGGCTGCATGGAAAGCCAAGCACTTGAAGACTGCGAAACCTACTTCCTACACGCAGATACCTGTCCAGCCAGCGGTGTGGAAAGCCATCATCCTTGGGTAGCGTTGCACTACATCCTCGACAATGCGCGGGGGTAAACTGCCGCTTACGCCTTGATCGCTGCTATTAATACTTCACTTTATAGGTCGGTGAGTCCTCCGGCCGGTTTTCCCGCCGATCGTAGATCTTGGTTGTGCTGATATTGGCATGCCCGAGCCAGGTCTGGACCTTGGCGATGTCGGCTTCATGCTCCAGGGCGTTGGTGGCTGCGGTTGCTCTGAGTCCATGGACGCCCAGGCCGTCAACCTCAATCCCGGCCTTTTTCGCCCAGGCCGTGACGACGGCATAGATCCCGTTGGCCGTGATACCGGCACCGGTAAGCCTGCCTCGCAGCGGCATGAACAGTGGCACCTTCCTGTCGGCCAGATGATGCCCCGAGCTCTCCAGGTACTGGTGAATACGCCCGGCCGCGATCGGGTGCAACGGCAGGTAGCGCACCTTGCCGCCTTTGCCGTGCACCTTCAGATGCTGGATCCCGCGGCGCTCCTGAATGTCGCTTACCTGCAGCAGCGCCGCTTCTTCGCGGCGCAGCCCGTGGTAGAGAAGCACAGCCAGTAGCGCCCGGTCGCGCTGCCCTTTAAGGGTGGTTTCGTCCGGCGCCTCGAGCAGCGCCTTGGCCTGGTGATCACCCAGTGCCGGGGTCTTGCCTTCGTTGCTTTCAATCTTCGGTCGCTTTACCCCGTGCACGGGATTCCCGCCGGCGATCGCATTGCTTTCCAGGAGGTGATCAAAAAGGCTGGCCAGCGCGGCCAATTTGCGCCGGATCGTGGCTCCGGCCAAACCGCGATGCTCGAGCTGGGCCCGCCAGGCCAGAACGTGCGATCGGGTCACCACACGAAACTCATCAGCCGACGCCAAACCGACAAACCCACAGAAGTCTTCCAGGTCATTTTGGTAGGCACGACGAGTGCGCGGGTTGTCCAGGTTGGCAAACCACTCGACCGCGGCCGGAACCCGGGCCAGCGTCTGAAATTCGACCGACGTGAGCCGAGGCTGATCATTCTGATGGGATTTCGTCAGTTTCTGCATAGCATTCTCACCGTTGGCTCTTTCTCGATCATTGCTCACCTTTCCAGTCACGAAAGCAACGTCAAGCATTGCCTTCGCCCACAAAACCGACAAGCGGTAAAAATTGGTGATAACCTATTTTATAGTGAATTCATATATGCAAGCTGAGGCTAACAGCCCAACTTACGGCATTCCACGTCCGCTAATAGGGCTAATATTCGAAGATGGAAGCTCCGACTGTAGACTCGCGATAATCAGTGTCAGCGTAATAATTTTCGCGTCAGCCTGCACTAAAAGTGCCATGGCGGAGTCTCTTTGCTGCTTGAGGAGTTCCATTTGCTGTTTTAAGGCTATATTCGTGGTACGTGTGCCATGATTATTTTTATGGTTGTGGTTCGGGTCAACGAACTCACTAATCCAACGTTGAATTTCCTCGACAAGTTCAGGAAACCTTGATTTCTTTAGACTTGACGAGTCGAGGCCTGCTTCTCGAGCAATACTATTCTGGGATAGCTTGTATGGGCGTGATATTACCTTTGGTGCTCCTGCCTTTAAACGTTCGAACGCGTCCCTGAAAGCGGTTTCCGCTCTTCCATAAGTTCGATCACTGGGATACGACATTAATTGCATTCTCCACGGCCTTAAGCTGAAAAATAAGAGACGCATGCAGCGGTGAATTGGGCGGCGCTGCGTTGATACTTTTGGTGAGGGATTCCCGTAGCTTAATATAGACAGGTAGTTTATCTCTTCTATATAGCGCGTGTTCACATGGTGGAGCGTCGTCACCGCCGCCGCATCGGGCAATATACTCGATGCCGCCGTAGGGGCAGGGCCGTGGGTTAGTGCATGCGCCCAGGACAGTGGGCTTACACGTGATTTTACCTTGCTCTGCAGCTGTCAACAGCTTGCTGAAGTCAGTCAAGCTCGTAATGTTCAATATCTGGCCCTTACGTTTCTCTCCATGAGGGCTCACAAATGCTTCAGATCTGACTGCGATGAACTCCAGTGCAATACATTCATACATTGCCTTAATTAACTCTGTTCTGGAGCTAGAGTTGATGGGAAAGCCCAAATTAAAGTGACCGGTCATGTAATATTTGGTCGACATCCTGTATCGGTGCTTCATTTGATACTGAATAGATAAGTCACTTACCATGTCCGATGCGGCCATGTTAACTGCGCCTGTTCGTCTGAGTTGGTGCCAATTCAGCGGCCAGACTTTACCTACTGCGTACCTAGTTATATCCAGTGAGGGGGTAATTAATAGTGCGACCCGAAGATCTGATTCGGTAATTTTCAACTGTAAGTAACAGTAGAGCTTGCGTTGTTGTTTGGAAATTGTGTGAGAGTAACTTTGGTATGTTGGGCGGATGGATAGGGGCTCTGGGATATAATGTGATTTCGCTCGCCAAGGTTCGTACGCGCGCGAGATAAGATAGGGGGTAGATATATCCTCAGAGGTGGTAGGTACCTCCGGATTCACGTCTGCGGCAATCATTCTGAGTCGGGAAATACAGGAAAGCGCTTCGACTGCGTCTATAACTGACGGAGAGGTGATCCAGCAAGCATCGTCGTCTGTCAGGGTTTTAGTGGTTTCCCCGCGCAAAATCCAGAGCTCGTCGCCTGTATCTTCTATTTTTTCAATAGTAAGGCAATTAGTCCTAAGCTTGTTGACCTCTTCTACTCTCATCATCGAAAAACATAAAATGTATGCAGTGCCGATAATAGTCATCAGGGCGAAGTATTCTGACAGTGCTCCTGGCGACCTGGAGATTGGTCCTCGCCATTTCTCAATCACATCCTTAATGCCGAAACTTGAAGCCAGTCGGGCGAAGTCTTCATCGAACAAATGGCCGTCCGTGACTAATTGACTTTTTCTCTTGGAGGAGAAAGGGTTGCGATGAGCTGAGGGATTCCGGCAGGCTTCCGCTAGCGAACCACACGATTGCGCATACAGCTCAAGGCATCGCTGGTAACAAGCTTCAATCTGGGACCTATGTGCAAGGAAGTCTTGCAGGCCCTCGCGCAATCTTGCAATTTGATATTCCCATATTCTGGGGGGGATATAGGGAGTTTGAGAGGATAGGTGTATCGGCATTTCCTGCGATAGTATTTGAAGACCCGCGGTATCCAAGATGTAGAACCCAAGCAACTCTCTTCGCTCCCAAACGTCATGGATGAGAGTTAAAAGTCCTGGGCCGCGCGAACTGCTGATGCTAGCTGCAAATTCACTAATCAGCAATGGGAATCGGTATAAATCTGTTATATTTACATTGTTAGTCGATGCAAACTTGAATATCGGGGTGATATCCATGAAGCGTGTCAGGAAGGTGCTTGCAGCCTTAACTCCTCCCGGAAAGTACAACCAGCTTGCGGCTAGTTGTCGAAGAATATCAGCGTTAAAAGGAGTATTATGCTTAGAATTTTTCCGAATTTCTCCATCACAAAAATTAATTGACGAAATTGTACCTTTCCATGGCGTGACTATCCATATGTTGTCCAAGTAATAACTTACCACATTGCCCTTGGCATCAATAATTATAGGGAAGTCAGCTGGTGGAGGCCATGATTCTAATTTGTAGTTCGGCATCTCCGGTTTGGCAAACTCAAGCGCTAATTCTAATCTTGCAGGTGAGTTGCGTATCATGACGCCAGCTCCATTATCTCGATAAACGCAGAAAAAGCGGGATGATAATTGCCCTCAAGTATTCGATCATTGGATTCGGTCAACCAATCGGCCCGTTTTTGACTGCTCTGACTGTATGCAGCGAGCTTGCGATTGATTATGTCTGCTACCTCTCGCGCAGGGTGCGAAGGGCTTGCCTTGTGTGGAGGTGTAGCATTATTAAGCTCAATTTTCTTTAGATGTCGGAGTGTGCACAGCTTCCATATATAGTCTTGGGAATCAATATCTATGTGGTAAATGCAAAACAGGCACCCTGCGGGATTTCTGCAGTCAGGCTCTGGCCGCAATACTGAGATTTTGTTTAAGTTTGCACTTGGTCCCGATTTGCTTTCGCAAAGGCCGATAAGCGATGAGTCTGTTGGCTTATCCACGAATTTTAAATATCTGGATATCTCAATGGCTGCGGTTTGATGGTGCGGTTTTGCGTAATGTTTAAATAATGTTTCTTTAGTATGCTGTGCCATTTCGGCAGTGATGCCCGGATCAAGAGTCTTTCTGAGTAACCAGTTCGAGCGGAGGGACCTTAATGCCATTGCCTTGTATATGGTATACCCTAAGGGTCTCAACCTGCGCCCCAAAATCTCGAACGCTCGTCTATCTGAGCCAGCGGGAATCGCATTGCTGTACCAAATGGGAAAGAGCCTATTGTCATCTCCCCCAAAGATATCATCTCGCCATTTTAGATACTTGGCGAAAACTTCTCTATAAGCTTTGAAGATTGTAAATTCAGCCTCTCCTTGACGGCGTCGTTTAAAAACTCGATACACGTTAATCATGTCATCAGCTGTTTCAAACCTGAATTTGCTAGTAAGCATAGTTGCCGCCTGCGCTAAATTCAAACTCGTCTGGGAAATGAATATCAGTAGTTCAGCTTCGATGCGCAAGTTAATAACGGTATGTCGGGTTTTGGGGCTATGATCGTCTGCCCTCCGTCGCCTGGCCTTGAGTAAAGCATTCTTGCTTTTCTCAGATATTTCAGGACTGTTCAATTTGGTTGATTCAGGTTTACGCAGGCCGCAATATTCAACCAATACATTGCCACATGGAAGTGTAATCTCAATCGGCAAAGTTCCGTATATTTTCTCGATCGTAAGAGTATTTACAATGCTCAGAAGTGCTTTTCCAAACCTTGAGACATCCGCTAAATTGGTTTTATCACTTTTTCTCGTTCCGGAGCTGGCTTGTGAGGAATTAAACCAAGTATTTTTTGTAATCCCTCGTTCAAATCCCAAGACTTTACCTAGTACATAGTCTAAGGCTTTAAGTTCGTTCCGCGCAGTAATATATTTTATGCTTTTCTCCGCTCTTACTCTAAGTGCGAGGTAGTCGGCATAATTGTAAAAACCCGCTACTGCATTTTCATGTGTCAAATCGATCTTCGCTTGCTCGCCCCATTCGTAAAAGTGCTTAATTATCCCGAGGAGTTTTTTGATGTAGACAACGCTGTACCCTAAGACAATCATCGACGTAATCACATCATGAAAAGCCCTCAAGAGTGGTAGCCGATCGTTTATCATCTCCCCCAACTCTTTGCGCTCCATCCTAGCGCGGCCAAGGTCGCGCCTATAATTAGCCCCCCCTTTATACGCAAGCAAGCGCAGATCATGCTTTGTTCCGATTGAACCATAGGGTAACTTAGGGAAGTCAAGAGCTTCGATCATTAGTTTGTCTCCATTTTAGCCGCAGCTAAGCCGAGAAAACTGTAAAAAAACTCGTCTGCGGCTTGCGCCATGACAGCTGTTTTTTCGATGAATCTGATGTAGCCTATCGTTGTACTTTCGTTTTTATGAAGGAGCGCTTGCTTGACCAAATTTACTGCAATCGCGGTGCCGCCGTGCTTGAGCGCTGCACGCGCTAATTCGGTCGCAAAGGTGCATCGCGTTTGATGAAATTTGAAATTTCTATATGCAGGTATCCCAGCGGCGAAACCTTTTCGTCTTAGGCGTCCAATCTCTACGCTAATTCCTCGGCTAACTTCAAATCCATCATTTGCATACGTTCGCCCAAATCGGTTCAGGAAAATGAAATCGCTGGAATTGCTGTCAGCTTTCGCCTTTCTAAGTAGTCTGCGACTTGAATAGCTATAGGCTTTAAGGTCGTCCAGGTCGGACTTATGAATCCATACTTCTCCGGTTACCCCGAATTTAGTATGGACTGGCGGAGATGCTCCTGGTCCTAACGATAGCCTATAAAATCCTTTGAGATTAGGGTCTTCAACTGCCCGCTCGATGGTTTGGGTTTTAAGCCCGGCGATCGAGCCAAACCTCATTCCTGTGCCAAATCCCAGTCTCAGCATGAGATATAGCTCCAAGGATGCGTGCGTAGCTGCGAAGGCTAGTAGATTTTCTACCGCGGCCGTAGGGACTGGTAATAGTCCGCCTTCGAGTAGGTCGCCGGGTCTCCTCCTATTCGGTATCGCAAGATTAGTAGTCTTAACATTCATCGTCCGCTGAAAGCCGTAGTTGTCACTTACACGAATACCTACCGAAGTTTCATTCCAGAGCTCTTGGTCAGTGCTGATTAAAGAGTTTTTCACTAGCCAGCGGTAAAATCTAATTACAGCGGACATCCTTTGTGACGCAGTTGAAGGCGCAATGATCCCTTGGTCTCGCATTTCCATCACTGCTCCACGAAAGAGAAAGAGACATCTTTCTGACTCCTTCAGTGGAAAATGCCACCAATCTATATTCTCTTGCTCGAGCCATTTCGCGTAGGCGCATATATGATTCATTGCCGATAAAATGGTTTTCTGGCTGCGTTTGGAATTGCTCGCATTTTCTAAAGACCAGACGTTAGCCTCTCGCCAGGGAAGGTTTGTCGACCAAACGATTAGAGGCATTTTCGATATGGGCTTACCAAGTCGAGGTTCCCATTGAACGTTATCACCTTCGATTATTGGTTCGCTACGGTCAAAAGTGATGAATTCCAAGCGTGCCATTGGATACTCTCGGTTTGTCCATGGTGACTAAGTCAAGTGTAGATCACCCTGCAATTCATGTTACGTGTACACGGGCAGGGGTTCATCGCGGCGACGAGTTGAAAGCGCGCCGGAAAGCGCACCCGATCCCGCGCCCTGGAAATCACGATATGGCCCGATTCGAGGGGTTCGCGCAGCACCTCCAGCACGCGCCGATCAAATTCCGGAAGTTCGTCCAGAAACAGCACACCGTGGTGGGCGAGGGTGATTTCTCCGGGTTGCGGGCGACTGCCACCCCCGACCAGCGCAGGGCCCGATGCCGAGTGATGGGGCTGGCGGAAGGGGCGCTGGGGCCAGCTGGTCAGCGGGGCGTGACTGGCGACCGACTGAATCGCCGCCACCTCCAGCGCTTCGAGTTCATCCAGTGGTGGCAATAGCCCAGGCAAACGGCTCGCAAGCAGCGTTTTGCCGGTGCCGGGAGGGCCACTGAACAGAAGATTGTGTGCACCGGCGGCGGCCACCAACAGAGCGCGTTTGGCCGCGGTCTGGCCCTGCACTTCACTCAAGTCGGGATAAGGCTGTGTCTGCAGAATCAGGCCATTGGATTTATAAGGCGCGATGACCGTGTGCCCATTCAGGTGGGACACCAGCTCCAGCAGATGACTGACCGCGATCACCTTCAGGCCTGACGCCAGACACGCTTCCTCGGCATTCACCGCCGGCACGATCAACGTGTGGCCCGCCTCCCGCGCAGCGAGTGCCGCCGGCAGCACGCCCTGTACGGGTCGAATCGCACCGGACAGCGCCAACTCCCCCAGACATTCAATGCCCTCCAGCGCGAGCGTTGGCACCTGCGCGCTGGCAGCCAGCAAGCCAAGTGCAATGGCGACATCGAAGCGTCCGCCGTCTTTGGGCAAATCGGCAGGGGCCAGATTCAGGGTGATCCGCCGCGCCGGGAATTCCAGCCGACAGTTGAGGATCGCACTGCGCACCCGATCCTTACTCTCCTTGACCGCGCCCTCCGGCAGCCCCACCAGCGTCAGGCTCGGCAGCCCGTTGGCGAGATGGGTTTCGACGGTCACGGCAGGGGCTTCAACACCAACTTGGGCACGGCTCAGAACAATCGCGAGGGACATGGCTTTCCTTGTAGGCAGCACCGCTTCCTGCGGCGAGCTGAAGGATAGTCATTGGCCCGGCGCGTGGGCGGGGCATGTTTTTCGGGGTGTGTATCGAAGGGCAAGGGCACGGGAGGATACGTCGATGGCCACGTTGGAGGCGATCAAGGCCCAGGTTCAGCGCATTGCGCACTGCGCCTGAGCACCCGCAGGGTTAAACGCTCAACCCTGTGGCTCAGCCCCTCACGCTTTCGGCTGCGTCGCCAACTGCGCTTCCATCTCCGCCATCTTCGCTTCCAGTGCCTCAAGACGGGCGCGGGTGCGGGCGAGGACGATCATCTGGCTGTCGAATTCTTCCCGGCTGACCAGGTCCAGCTTGCTGAAGCCGCTCTGCAGCAGCGCCTTGAACTGGGTTTCGAATTCGCTGCGTGGAACCGGTGTTTCGCCGTTGAATAGGCGGGAAGCGTGGCCGCTCAGGGCGTCGAGAAAAGCTTTGGGGGCGAGCATGATGAAACTCCAGAATCAGAGGGCGCGAGTGTAGCACGCAGCTTTTGACCTCCTGCCGGACGCGATGCGCTGCACGCTTTTCGCGCATGGCCCCGGGCACGTGCGCACCGTTGTTGTGCGGTGATCGCAATCGACGACTACGCTAAGGCGTGTATTAACAGTCGAAGGGCCGAAATTCATGCCGATTCATGAGATGGCAAGCTTTCTGCTTAGTGGCTTGTAACCCATGCACTGATGCAGTCGCTGTGACGAATGCAGTGCGGCAGGCGGAGCGGGGAATGTTTCGTCAGAAGCGGTTTTCTGGAGTTGGTCAGGTCTGTTACGGACACGACGCGTTACAAAGCCAGACACTGCGCTTAGACTTGAGTCGGGTTTGTTTTCCTGGGGCAAGTCCACCAATTCGGGAGAAAGTTTCATGAAGCTAGTCACTGCCATCATCAAGCCGTTCAAGCTGGACGACGTACGCGAGTCGCTGTCCGAAATCGGCGTGCAGGGCATCACGGTCACTGAAGTCAAAGGCTTCGGACGTCAGAAAGGCCACACCGAGCTGTATCGCGGTGCGGAGTATGTAGTCGACTTCCTCCCCAAGGTGAAGATCGATGTTGCGATCGACGACAAGGATCTGGACCGCGTTATCGAAGCGATAACCAAAGCGGCCAACACCGGCAAGATCGGTGACGGCAAGATCTTCGTGGTCAATCTGGAACAGGCCATCCGCATCCGTACCGGCGAAACCGATACCGACGCAATCTAAGCCGCCAAACCCCAACGCCCCAGGAGAAAACAATATGACTCTGCGTCAATTCGCAGGGCTAGGAGCCCTGTTGTCCCTCGTAACCCCTGGCTTGGCCATGGCGGCAGACGAAGTGGCAGCCCCCGTACTCAATTCCGGCGACACCGCCTGGATGCTGACCTCCACCGCGCTGGTGCTGTTCATGACCATCCCCGGTCTGGCGCTGTTCTACGGCGGCATGGTCCGCTCGAAAAACATTCTTTCCGTGATGATGCAGTGCTTCGCCATTACCGGCCTGATCAGCATCCTGTGGGTCGTCTACGGCTACAGCATGGCGTTCGACACCACCGGGATGGAAGTCAACGTCGTCAACTTCAACTCCTTCGTCGGCGGTCTTTCGAAGGCGTTCCTGGCAGGCATCACCCCTGCGAGCATCACAGGCCCTGCAGCGCTGTTCCCGGAAGCCGTCTTCGTGACCTTCCAGATGACCTTCGCCATCATCACCCCGGCCCTGATCGTCGGCGCCTTCGCAGAACGCATGAAGTTCTCCGCGATGCTGATCTTCATGGCGATCTGGTTCACCCTGGTTTACGCGCCGATTGCGCACATGGTCTGGAGCGGCGTCGGTGGTCTGTTGTGGGACTGGGGCGTTCTCGACTTCGCGGGCGGCACCGTTGTTCACATCAACGCCGGTGTGGCTGGCCTGGTAGCGTGCCTGGTACTCGGCAAGCGTAAAGGTTTCCCGACCACTCCAATGGCTCCGCACAACCTGGGTTACACCCTGGTCGGCGCGGCGATGCTCTGGGTGGGCTGGTTCGGTTTCAACGCAGGTTCCGCGGCTGCGGCCAACGGCACTGCCGGTATGGCGATGCTGGTAACTCAGATCGCCACCGCTGCTGCAGCGCTGGGCTGGATGTTCGCCGAATGGCTGACCCACGGTAAACCAAGCGCTCTGGGCATCGCTTCGGGTGTGGTTGCCGGTCTGGTTGCAGTCACTCCGGCCGCCGGTACTGTCGGCCCGATGGGCGGCCTGATCATTGGTCTGGCGGCAGGCGTGGTCTGCTTCTTCTGCGCCACCAGCCTGAAACGCAAAATGGGCTACGACGACTCCCTGGATGCCTTCGGCGTTCACGGTATCGGCGGTATCCTTGGCGCGATCCTGACCGGCGTGTTTGCAGCCCCTTCGCTGGGCGGCTTCGGCACCGTGACCGACATCGCCGCACAAGTCTGGATTCAATGCAAAGGCGTCGGCTTCACGGTCATCTACACCGCGATCGTGACCTTCATCATCCTCAAGGTACTCGACATGGTCATGGGCCTGCGTGTCACCGAGGAAGAAGAAGCGGTCGGCCTGGATCTGGCGCAACACAACGAACGTGGCTACAACTTGTAATCCACGCGTGAAAAAATGCCCGGGTCTCCGGGCATTTTTTTGTCTGAGGTTTGTCGATAGGGATGTCCGCACAGCGGGTGGGCGTTCCCGGCAGGAACATCCGCTGCAATGTTCGGCCTAACCTGACGATTCTCGATGCTTTAGAGGGCATAAATGCCCTTGTTCAGCGCTCCTGAAAATCGTCGCTCATTACGCACTTTGTTTTTTTTTCCAGCGCGTTAGAATGCGCGCCGAAGGGCGGAGAACGGTATGTGGCAACAGACCTTGATCACGCTGCGGGCAAGGCCTCGTGGTTTCCATCTGGTGACTGACGAGATCGTCGCGGGCCTTCGCGAATTACGCGAATGCCGCATCGGCCTGCTGCATGTCTGGTTGCAACACACCTCGGCCTCGTTGACCGTCAACGAGAACGCCGACCCGGCGGTACGTCGCGATTTCGAGCGTTTCTTCAACCGTCTGGTGCCTCAGGGGCGCGACGGCTACGAGCATGACGACGAAGGGCCCGATGATCTGCCGGCGCACTTCAAAGCCAGTCTGCTTGGCTGCCAGCTTACATTGCCGGTTACAAATGGACGGCTGGCGTTGGGCACATGGCAAGGTATTTATCTGGGCGAGCACCGCGATGCAGGCGGTGCCCGTAAAGTCCTCGTCACGCTTCAGGGTGAGGGCACGACCGCTGAACGTATGCGGTAGTTGAATTTTTTCCGGCTGTCCAAGAAATCAAGCCCGGCTGGGCTATAACTAATCTGCTTTCGCAAGTCATGAGGTAGAACATGAGCGACGACGACATCGAAGAAGGTCTGGAAGACGATCTGGAAGAAGGGGAGGACGGTGAGGGGCTTGCAGCGGCGTCCGATGAAGATGTAGTGGAAGTCGACGACAGCGCTGAAGTCTCTGCGACTCCGGCCAAAGGCAAGGCCAAGGCCGCCGTCTCGGTTGATGAATTGCCGAGCGTGGAAGCCAAGAACAAGGAGCGTGATGCTCTGGCTCGCGCGATGGAAGAATTCCTCGCTCGTGGTGGCAAGGTCGTGGAAGTGGAGGCCAACGTGGTCGCCGATCCGCCCAAGAAGCCTGACAACAAGTACGGCAGCCGTCCCATCTGAGGGACCTGCTGCGCGCTTGATGAAAAACCCGCTGTCGCTGCGGGTTTTTTATTGCCTGCGATTTGAGTTGCCGACTCAAAGACCGGCGTTCACGCAGCGGGAAGCGCAGATCAAGCCCAGCGCGCCAGCACCTCGGGCAATTGCGTCAGGCCGTTGATTACGGCATCCGGCGCTTTTTCAGCCTCCCAGACCTTGCCGCCGGGGTTGTACCAGATCGCCCGCAGGCCGGCTTGTTGGGCGCCGGCGATGTCGTCACCCGGGTGATCGCCGACATGCACGGCCTGACTGGCATCGGCATTGCCGCGTTTCAGCGCCTCGACGAAGGGCGCAGGGTCCGGTTTGCCAATGCCCAGGTCCTCGGCGCATAGCGCGAAGGCGAAATAATCGGCCAGGCCCAGACGGCGGACATCGGCATTGCCGTTGGTCACGACACCCAGCGTGTAAGACTTGGTCAGGATCTCAAGCGTCGGCACCACTTCAGGGAAGATGTCCAGCTGGTGCCGCCCCTGAAGGAACACTTCAAAGCTCTGGTCCGCCAGCTCATGGGCTTCGGCGTGACCATACCCCGCATCCTCCAGCGCATGAAACAGCACCTTGCGGCGCAGCGCACTGATCCGGTGCTTGAACGTCGGATCCGCTTCGATGAGTCGCGAGCGGATTTCCCACAGATGCTCGACCGGGACCGGCCCGAGTTTTGGCGCGTTGGCAGCCAGCCACTCGCGCAGCTTGGCTTCAGCGCTGACAATCGCTGGTGCGGTTTCCCACAGCGTGTCGTCCAGGTCGAAGGTGATCAGCTTAATGCTCATTGTCGGCGTTACCTTTGCGCTTGGCCCGTGGATGGGCACTGTCGTACACCGTGGCCAGATGCTGGAAATCCAGATGGGTGTAGATCTGAGTGGTGGCGATGTCGGCGTGACCCAGCAGTTCCTGCACGGCGCGCAGGTCCTGGGACGACTCCAGCAAGTGACTGGCAAATGAATGGCGCAGCATGTGCGGGTGCAGGTTCTGGCCCAACTCACGTTCGCCGGCAGCCTTGACCCGCAGCTGGATCGAGCGCGGCCCCAGACGGCGGCCTTGCTGGCTGACAAACACGGCATCGTCCTTAGGATTGGCCAGCGCTCGTTGCTTGAGCCATTCCTCCAGTGCTTCCCGTGCCTTTCTGCCAACCGGTAAAACGCGGCTTTTGCTGCCTTTGCCGAGGACCTGCACAAGACCGTCCGCCAGATCCAGGTCTTCGCAGTTCAACCCGGTCAGTTCGGACAGCCGCAGGCCTGACGAGTAGAACAGTTCGAGAATCGCCTGATCACGCCGGGCCAGAAAATCGTCCTCGACGCCGCCTTCAAGCAGTTGCAGGGCGCGGTCGGCATCCAGGGTTTTGGGCAAGCGACGCTCGCCCTTGGGCGGTGACAGGCCATTGGCCGGATCGTGATCGCAAAGGTCTTCGCGGTTGAGGTAGTGATAAAAGCCGCGCACGGCTGACAGCAGTCTGGCCAGGCTGCGCGAGGATTGACCCTGCTGGTGAAGGCGAGCGACAAGGCTGCGCATGGCCTGAATATCCAGCGCTTTCCAGCTGTCGATGTGCTGCTTTTCGCAGAACGCCAAGACCTTGTTCAGGTCGCGACGATAGGCTTCAAGCGTATGGCTCGACACCTGGCGCTCACTGCGCAGGTGCGTGCAGTAGGCGTCCAGTTGCCGCTCCATGACTAGCGAACCGAACGCAGCGAGTTGGTGAAGCGTGGCAGCAGGCGGCTGAGCACGTCGGCGATGTAGCTGAGAAACAGCGTCCCGACCGAGCTTTTGTAATGCTGCGGATCACGGCTGCCGATGGCCAGAACGCCGTGCAGGCCCTGGTGGCTGAGGGCAGCCAGGGCGGTTGAGCCCACTTCCTTGCTTTGCTCGCTGCCGAACAGGAACTCGAGTTCATGCTCACGCAGCGCGCCACACAGGGTCTTGCCGCCGGACATCAGCCCGCCGATGGCTTTCTGCGCGTCCGCGGCGCTCACCCAGCGGCCGACGGTCATCGGGTTGTCGCTGAACAGGATAAGGCTGACGAAGGGCACCTGAAATTCCTGGCGCAAGCTGTCTTCCACGCAGATGACGATCTCTTCCAGACTGGTCGCGTCCATCAGATCAAGAATCAGCCGGCGGGTTTTTTCGAACAGCCGGTCGTTGTCTCGCGCCACGTCCATCAGCTGCGACAACCGGTGACGCATCTCGATGTTGCGCTCGCGCAGCAGCTTGAGCTGGCGCTCGACCAGCGAGACGGTGTCGCCCCGTTGGTGCGGGACGCGCATCATCGCCAGCAGTTCGTCGTGCTCGGCGAAGAAATCAGGGTGTTGTTGCAGCCAGGCCGCGACTGCCTCGGCTTCAAGGGCAGGCACTGCGGTCTCGGCAGGGGGCTGGCCGGGCGTGTCGTTTGAAGTCTGAGGCTGGTCGGTCATCGGATACTCTCACTCATAGACGTACTTGGCCTTCGTAAACCCGGACAGCCGGGCCAGTCATCACCACTGAATGGCCGGGGCCGGCCCACTCGATGGACAGGCGTCCGCCCGGCAGGTCGATCAGCATCGGCGAATCCATCCAGCCCTGAGTAATGGCCGCGACCGCTGCCGCGCAGGCACCGGTGCCACAGGCCTGGGTTTCCCCGGCGCCACGCTCCCACACCCGCAATTGCGCGCGCTGACGGTCGACGACATGGAGAAAGCCCACGTTCACCCGGGCCGGAAAACGCGGATGGTTTTCAATCTTCGGCCCAAGCACATGCACGGGCGCATTGTTGATGTCGTAGACGCGCAGCACGGCATGGGGGTTGCCCATGGACACGGCGGCAAGCTCGACAGTCTCGCCATCGACATCGAGCGCATAACTGGCGGCCTGTTCCGGTGCGTCGAACGGGATGTCCGCCGGCACCAGACGCGGCGCGCCCATATCAACGCTGATCTGGCCGTCGTTGCGGATGTCCAGCTCGATGATGCCGCCCTTGGTCTCGACGCGAATCTGCTTCTTGGCCGTCAGCCGCTTGTCCAGCACGAAACGGGCGAAGCAGCGCGCGCCATTGCCGCACTGCTCGACCTCGGAGCCGTCGGAATTGAAAATCCGGTAGCGAAAATCCACGTCCGGATTGTTCGGCGCCTCCACCAGCAGCAGCTGATCGAAACCGATACCCGTGTGGCGATCGCCCCATTGCTTGGCGTGCTTGGGCAAAATGTGGGCGTGTTGGCTCACAAGGTCCAGCACCATGAAATCATTGCCCAGGCCATGCATCTTGGTAAAACGCAGCAGCATGGGATTACTCCGGCAGCAGGCTTTCGCCGGCAAACAGCTCAGTCACGGTTTCACGGCGACGCACTTCGAAGGCTTGCTCGCCATCCACAAGCACCTCGGCCGTACGCCCGCGGGTGTTGTAGTTGGAGCTCATCACGAAGCCATAGGCGCCCGCCGAATGCACCGCCAGCAGATCGCCTTCAGCCAGCGCGAGTTCACGCTCCTTGGCCAGGAAATCCCCGGTTTCGCAAATCGGGCCGACGATGTCGTAGGTGCGTTTGGCGCCGTCGCGGGGTTTGACGGCCGTCACGTCCATCCAGGCCTGATACAGCGCTGGACGAATCAGGTCGTTCATGGCGGCGTCGACGATGGCGAAGTCTTTGTGCTCGGTGTGCTTGAGGTACTCGACGCGGGTCAGCAGCACGCCGGCATTGGCGACGATGAAGCGGCCGGGCTCGAACATCAGCGCCAGATCGCGGCCATCAAGGCGTTCACGCACGGCCTTGATGTAATCGCCCGCGAGGGGCGGCTCTTCGTCGCGATAACGCACGCCCAGACCGCCGCCCAGATCGATATGCTTCAGCAGAATGCCGCAATCGCCCAGTCGGTCGACAAGATCGAGCAGGCGATCCAGCGCATCCACGAAAGGCGAAAGGGTGGTCAGTTGAGAGCCGATGTGGCAGTCGACGCCGATGACGTCGAGATTCGGCAGCTGCGCGGCGCGGATGTAAACGTCTTCGGCGTCCGCGATGGCGATGCCAAATTTGTTTTCCTTGAGGCCGGTGGAGATATAAGGGTGGGTGCCGGCGTCGACATCCGGGTTGACGCGCAACGAAACCGGAGCACGCACGCCCATTTCGGCGGCGACGACTTGCAGTCGTTCAAGCTCGTCGGTGGACTCGACGTTGAAGCAATGCACGCCGACTTCCAGCGCTCGGCGCATGTCATCGCGGGTCTTGCCGACGCCGGAGAAAACGATTTTGTCAGCCTGACCGCCTGCCGCCAGCACGCGCTCCAGCTCGCCACGGGACACGATGTCGAAACCGGCGCCCAAACGCGCCAGGACATTGAGAACGCCCAGGTTCGAGTTGGCTTTGACCGCAAAGCAGACCAGATGCGGCATGCCGCTCAAGGCGTCGGCGTAGGCGCGGTACTGCGCCTCGATGTGCGCGCGGGAATAGACGTATGTCGGCGTGCCGAAGCGTTCGGCGATGGCAGACAACGCCACTCCTTCCGCGAACAGCTCGCCGTCGCGGTAGTTGAAGGCGTCCATGACTGATTCCTAGTAGGTCGAAGTCTGATGCTTGTGCGAGTGCGATTTGGTCTGGCTGGTGCCATCGGCGGACGAATCGTCGTCGGGCAGATACAGTGGACCTTTCTGACCGCAGGCAGAGACCAGACACGCAACTGCAAGCAGCGCGGCCAGGGAGGAAATCAGGCGCTTCATGGCGAAATCCTTTGTATAAGCATTAATTGCGCCCGAGTATACCGACCACCCGACAGATTGCCTATGCGCTGGAGTTCCCGTCCGGCGGGGGTTTGACGCCGCCGCGCAATTAGACTGCGCAGCACGTGCGGATTTCTGACGCGGTCTGTGGTGCAGGGTGGTGCTCGATGCCGTCCCGACCAAAGCCGGTCCCACATTTGCACTTGGGCGGGTAGGCTTTGCATTTGCCGTGGAGCGACCGTATCGTGCGTCGCTGCGCCGTCCGCTGACACTTTTGAGGTTCATGCAATGAGTTTGACCGAAGCCCGTTTTCACGATCTGGTCGATGCCACCCAGGAAAAGCTCCAGGATATCTTCGACGAGAGCGGTCTGGATCTGGACCTTGAGGAGTCGGCCGGTGTGCTGACCGTGAAATTCGAAAACGGCTCGCAGTTCATTTTCAGCCGTCAGGAGCCTTTGCGTCAGCTGTGGCTGGCGGCTGCGTCGGGTGGTTTTCACTTTGATTACGACGAAGAAGCGAAGCACTGGATCTGCGACAAGAGCGAAGAGCTGTTGAGCGAGATGCTCTATCGTCTGGCGAAGGAGCAGGCCGGCGAAGAAATCGACTTCGACGCCCTCGACGGCAGCGATGGCAACCGCCAGTGACCGTTAGCGCAACCCCGGTCAAACCGCCAAAGCCGCTGTTCAGCAACGTCAGCCCGGCTGTGCCGTCGCCCTGCATCAGCATCTGCCGGCTCGACGAGGACAAAGTCTGCACGGGCTGCCAGCGCCACGTCGAGGACATCCGCGAGTGGCGGGCGGCGACCGATGAGCGCCGACGGGAGATCGTGCGGCAGGCAGATTTGCGTCGCAGTGCGACTTCCGATCACGTGTAGGTCATGCCTCGTCCATCGCGGCATTCAGTGACTGTTCCAGCTGGGCTTTGTAGCGCAGGAACAGAATAGTCTGCCCGCGCGTGTCCCCCAGTATCCCGGACAGGTCCAGGTCGGTGATGTAGCAGCGATAACGTTGCGTCTCGCGGCGCTGGTCGAGGATCCGCCGCGCCACGACGCTGAACAACTGATCGCCAAACTCCAGCTCGGAAAACTCCATCCCGTCGCAATACAGCGTCACGCTGACCTGGCCGGGGGATGCTTCCTCGATAATCGCCTGCACGTCAAAGAACGATTTGTCGATGAGCATGGCCGGGCTCGGCCGATGCTCAACGCGGCGGGCCCGTCCTGATCCGTCGGGGGTTATGCGGTAATACAAAGCCTCCAGTGACGTTGATTCCAACGGGTTATCCAGCGGCAGCAACGTCACGCGCCGGTACGTCAACGATTCAAAAAAGCGCTGCAGCGGAACCAGCAGGCTGGGCTCACTGTGATAAGGCACCTGCTGATGCCATAACGCATTGCGCTCATCGAGCACGTACAGATCGGCATTGGGTTCGTTGATCCGGTAAAACACCTGAATGCATTCGGGCTGACCGTACGGGATGAACAGCGACAGGTCCGAGTCGTCCAGTGCCTGCGGGTCCAGATGAAGCGGGCTGTAGGCGGAAAGCTCTTCTCCCAGATAGCTGAAGAGCGCCGGCACGTGTTCGAGCGTGACGTGGCTGACCTGGCCGGGGATCATTTCCAGAACGTGGTAACGCTGCTCGACCTGAATGAGATAGCGATGATTCAGGCGCCGGTCCAGCAGCAGTTGCGCAGTGCCGATGAGCTCTTCCACGCGCTGAGCGATGGCCTGCGCACGGTTGTGGCAAAAACAGCGCACGCGGATGACAGGCCTGGCGGACTTTTCCGGCAGGCCGTTGAGCAATTCTGTCAGGCAGTCCAGCAGCGCATGGGGGCCGTCGAAGCGATTGACCAACACCTCGTTCCAGCTGTTGAGGGTGATCTGGTCGAAGGTCAGCACCAGATTTTCTCGGACGCCGGCGTAGCTCAGCGAATCGGTTCGCTCGGTCGTCATCAGGATGTTCAGGTCTTTGTGGTGCCGGAGCGGGTCGACGCCGACGTTGACCAACAGCAGAATCTCGCGGGGCACGCTCGGGCTCAGCAGTACGTCTTCATCGACCATGGCCAGCGGCAGCGCAATGCTCTGCTGCAACGCGCCCTGTAGATTGAACAGTTCAAATTCGGTCAGATCGCTGATGCCAGGGTGGAGCGCCAGGCGCGTGCTGCTGTCGATGACGTTGTTGCGATGGCACCACGTGAGCAGTTCCAGCAACTCGCGACTGCGCTTGATCGGCGCAAACGTCTCCAGCTCGTGGGCACTCAGGCTGCCGTTGTAGAGGCACCACTGATACCTGCCGGGCTCGCGCTTGTTCGGCAGTTGCGCCAGCGTCAGCGTGTCCTCGGCCAGATCCGGCGCAATGCCCGGGTTGAGAAATTCCACTTTGCCGGCTTTGCGTTCGAAGGCTGCATACAGACGACGCCCGAGCACATTCATGTCGCGCTTGGTGATCGAATTGACCGCTTTTTGCGCGCGAGCGAACTGGGTCAGGAAGCGATAACTGTAGTTGAGCTCGCCGACCAGCGCGCGGCGTTCGCTGGCGACTTGTCGCACTTTCCATTGGCTGCGGCTATCGAGCAACGCCAGCTGACGCTCGTCCCAGTTCCACTCATTGACCAGCCGCTCCAGCAGCAGCCGTTGCCAGCCGTTACTGCGGTGACGGGTGAAGCCCGTGAGTTTCTTGTTCACCTTCAGGTACAAACTGCGGCGTACCAGTTCCAGTCGCTCGGGTTCACCTCGCGCCAACAGGTATTCCTCGATGCGCCGGTACACCATCACGTACGGGTCCAGCTCGTCGAGGTCGGCGCGGTTGGCGAATACGGCTTTCTTGAAGCGCATGCTCAAGCACTGCACATGGGGGTGCTCGCTGGCATAAACCTCGGTCAACAGTAGCTTGAGCACCGATTTGTAAGGCGATTCGATGCCTTTGAACAGCTGCCAGAGCCCGGCGCCGATGAATTCCCCCGGCGGGATGTGCGACATGTTGCCGAGGTCCAGCACCTCGTCGGCGCGAATAAAGCGCTTCGACAGCAGGGTGTGGGTGTATTCGGCGTAGCGCGCTTCTTCATAGACCGGTACCAGCCACCACATCGGGGTGCGCCCGGCGAGCCAGATGGCGGTGCGATAAAACTCGTCGAGCAGCAAATAGTGCTGGGTTGTGCCGCAGTCCTCGCCACTCAGTTGCGCGTCACGTTCGCCGACGACAAAACGCTCAGGATCAACGAGAAAGAAGTGTGCCTCGGCGCCCATGCTGGCTGCCCAGCTTTCGAGGGACTGGCACTTCCTGCGCAACTCCTGGATTTCGTCGGCCGACAGCAGCGGGTCGTGGCAGATCCACACGTCCATGTCGCTCTGGTCGGCCTGGGCGAGGGTGCCAAGGCTGCCCATCAGGAAGATGCCGTGAATCGGCTGTGGCGGATTCACCCGGCGCGGTTTGTATGAGAACGACCGCGTCAGGCGTTGCGCTTCAGCGAGGGCCTGGGCGTCTGGCTCGTAATGGGACACGCCAGCGGGGGTCGAGCCCGACACATAGCCTGGCAGCAACGGATGATTGACGTGGAAAAACAGCGGAAGCAGCGCGAGCACGCTTTGCTGACGGGTCGACAGGCCTTCGTACGCACGCGCCAGGCGACTCTGGCTCAGGGCCAGAAAGCGGCTGCGCAACTGAGCGAGGACCTTGCGATCAATGCCCTCATCCAGATCCGGGCGAATTTCGGAACTACGCGTCATCGCGACTCGAAGCCGGCGGGCGGCACTGCATGAGGTGAGGGTATAGCGATAATAAAGACAGCTGGACGTCAGGCCGGTATGGCTCGATCACGGGTCTTTTTTATGGCGCCATTATTTTATCGGCGCAGCATCGTCGAAATGGAGGATTCGCGAAACCTTTATTTGATGCGTCCAGGCAAAGGTTTCGCGAGGGACGAAATCAGGCAGCTTCCTGGCTGGTAGCAAGAATAATCAGCAGCGATTGAGCGTGGTCAGCGGCATCCAGCCCCAGGCTGGTCAAGTAGCCTCCGTCGTGTTGCGTGGTGAGGCCTTTGTCGAAAAGTCGTTGGGCAGCCGCGATGGCCGTGGGGGCCGCAGAGTGGTGGTGGACTTTCAGTCCCTCTTTGGTGTTGCTCAGATTGAACAGCGACAGGATTTCCAGCTCGGCAACCAATTCAGGGGTAAACGACATAGGTGCTCCAGACTTTTTCCAGTGGATACACCGCGATCAGAATCGCAGGCGTGACGGCCCCGTCGCTATACGGCAGCGAGGCTGTTGGAGTGTAGTCAGGTCTGGGGATTTTGCAGGAAGTATCTGGCCGGTCGTCAGGTCAGTTGAGCGACCGGCATGTGTGGCGGGTTTTACTCGTCTTCCGCCAGTCGCACGCCCGGTGGCATGTCGGGCAGTGCACGCAGGGCCGCTTCGTACCAGACGGTATTGAACGGGCGATCTTCGGCCAGGATCCCGTCGATCTCCAGCGCCAGAATGTGGGCCATCATCTGCAGAATCTCTTCACGCTCGATGCCCACCAGGGTCAGCTTGTTGTAGGTGGCTTTGGCCGCTGGCGGGTTGTCGCTTTCGATCTGATTTTCGATGGCTTCAATCAGCGTGGCTTCGGCAAACTCTTCGTCGTCGTTCTCGATGTTGTCGCTCATGTCGTTCTCGATGTCTTGCCAATTGATTGGAATCGCCCGTAACGGGCGACCCCTCTGATGCGTTTAGCGGGTGGCGAGCAAATGCTGTCCACGCACAACCGCGGCCTTGACCTGCTCCGGTGCCGTGCCGCCGATGTGATTACGCGCGTTGACCGAACCTTCGAGCGTCAGCACCTCGAAGACATCCTGTTCGATCTGATCACTGAACTGACGCAGCTCGTCCAGCGTCATCTCGGCCAGGTCCTTGCCGGTCTCAACGCCGTGCTTCACCGCGTGACCGACGATCTCGTGGCAATCACGGAATGGCAGGCCACGACGCACCAGGTAATCGGCAAGGTCGGTGGCGGTAGAGAAACCGCGCAGCGCGGCTTCGCGCATGATGGCGTGCTTGGGCTTGATCGCCGGGATCATGTCAGCGAAGGCACGCAGCGAATCGCGCAGGGTGTCGGCGGCGTCGAACAGCGGTTCCTTGTCTTCCTGATTGTCCTTGTTGTAGGCCAGCGGCTGGCCTTTCATCAAGGTCAGCAGGCCCATCAAGGCGCCGAACACGCGGCCGCTTTTGCCACGGACCAGCTCAGGGACATCAGGGTTTTTCTTTTGCGGCATGATCGAACTGCCGGTGCAGAAGCGATCAGGCAGGTCGATGAACTGGAATTGCGCGCTGGTCCACAGCACCAGCTCTTCGGAGAAACGCGACAGGTGCATCATCGCGATGCTCGCGGCGGAGCAGAATTCGATGGCGAAGTCGCGATCGGAGACGCTGTCCAGCGAGTTGCCGCCGACGGCTTCGAAGCCCAGCAGCTGGCAGGTCAGCTCGCGGTCGATCGGGTAGGTGGTCCCGGCCAGCGCGGCGCTGCCCAGGGGCATGCGGTTGGTGCGCTTGCGGCAATCGACCAAACGCTCGTAATCGCGGCTGAGCATTTCGAACCACGCCAGCATGTGGTGGCCGAAGGTCACAGGTTGCGCGGTCTGCAGGTGAGTGAAGCCCGGCATGATGGTGTCGGCTTCGCGCTCGGCCAGCCCCAGCAGGCCTTCTTGCAGGCGAGTGATCTCAGCCAGAATCAGGTCGATCTCATCACGCAGCCACAGGCGGATGTCGGTGGCGACCTGGTCGTTGCGGCTACGACCGGTGTGCAGCTTTTTACCGGTGACGCCGATGCGATCGGTCAGGCGCGCTTCGATGTTCATGTGCACGTCTTCGAGGTCCACGCGCCAGTCGAACGTGCCGGCCTCGATCTCGCCCTGAATGCTCTTCAGCCCGTCGATGATGGTGTCGCGCTCGGCGTCGGTCAGCACGCCGACCTTGGCCAGCATCGTGGCGTGGGCGACGGAGCCCATGATGTCGTGGCGATAAAGGCGCTGATCGAAGGTGACGGAGGCGGTGAAGCGTGCGACGAAGGCGTCGACGGGTTCACTGAAGCGGCCGCCCCAGGACTGGTTGGTCTTGTCGGTGCTCATGATTCGCTCGCTGCTTTGCTGGTGGCTGAAACTGATGAAAAACCGGCGCCGGCCGATTCTAAAGACGCGGGCGATGATAACAGCATTGCCGTTTATTTATCCCCGGCGGCTTGCCCGCACCGGTATGAGCGAAGAGACTGGCGGCCATGCAAAACGAGCGCAAACACCCGGGGCAGAGCAGTGCGCCCGGCAAAGAGTTTTTCCTCCCGGAACTGTGTCTGCCCCAGGCGCTGCTGATGCTGGTCGTGCTGGCGGAGTTGCTGGTCTTCGTGCTCGTGCTCATCGAACCCATGCAGCCGGATTTCGACTGGGTGCGGTTGGCGCTGATTTCTCTTTTCGTGCAGTGGATCGTGCTGTTGTCCGCTGCGCTGCTGTGTGGCTTGCGCCCCTGGCTGGCACGGCTGCGTGCCGGGGTGGCCGGCTGCATTGGTTGTCTGCTGGTGGTGGCGGTGACGCTGATGTGCACCGCCGTGACGGACTACTACCAGGTGAATCCCCCGACCTCGTTCGATGGCGTCGTCGAGCGGTACCTGCGCTATGCCTTGATCGCCTTGATCATGTCCGCACTGATGCTGCGCTACTTTTACCTGCAGAGTCAGTGGCGCAAGCAGCAGCAGGCCGAACTCCAGGCCAGGATCGAGTCCTTGCAGGCACGTATCCGCCCGCATTTTCTCTTCAACACGCTCAACAGCATCGCCAGTCTGGTCACCAGCGATCCGGTCAAGGCGGAGCAGGCAGTGCTTGATCTGTCCGACCTGTTCCGGGCCAGTCTGGGCAAGCCCGGCAGCCTGACGACATGGCGTGAAGAACTTGATTTGGCGAAACGCTATTTATCGATTGAGCAATATCGACTTGGCGAGCGTCTACAGTTGGACTGGGCCGTTAGTGCAATTCCCGACGACTTGCCAATTCCCCAGCTAACCTTGCAGCCATTATTGGAAAACGCGTTGATTTACGGCATCGCGCCCCGTGTTGAAGGCGGCGTGGTCAGAGTTGAGGCGGACTACGAACGGGGAGTATTTATATTGCGCGTCAGTAATCCTTACGATGAGGTCGTCTTACAGCAAAATTCAGGCGGCACTCAGCAGGCCTTGGCAAACATCGGCGCTCGACTCACGGCACTTTTCGGCCCTCTCGCCAGTCTGAGCGTGGAGCGCCGAGACGGTCGTCACTTCACCTGTCTACGCTATCCTTGTGCGAGACTCACGCAGGAAGCCAGAGCAATATGAATGTCCTGATCGTTGATGACGAACCCCTAGCCCGAGACCGCCTGAGCCGTATGGTAAGTGAGCTCGAGGGTTACAAGGTTCTTGAACCCAGCGCCACCAATGGCGAAGAAGCATTGCAGCTGATTGAAAATTTGAAACCCGACGTGGTGTTGCTGGATATCCGCATGCCGGGCCTGGATGGACTTCAGGTCGCGGCTAAATTGTGCGAGCGCGACACCCCGCCTGCCGTCGTGTTTTGCACGGCCCACGATGAATTTGCGCTGGAGGCCTTTCAGGTCAGCGCCGTGGGTTACCTGGTCAAACCGGTTCGCCCCGAGCACCTGCTTGAGGCGTTGCGCAAGGCCGAGCGGCCGAATCGCGTGCAACTGGCGGCGATGACCCGACCTGCTGCCGAAAGCGGCACCGGCCCGCGCAGTCACATCAGCGCGCGTACCCGAAAGGGCATTGAGCTGATTCCGCTGGCCGAGGTGATCTATTTCATCGCCGATCACAAGTACGTGACCCTGCGCCATGAAGGCGGCGAAGTGCTGCTGGATGAACCGCTTAAAGCCCTGGAAGACGAATTCGGCGACCGTTTTGTGCGTATTCACCGCAACGCGCTGGTAGCCCGGGAACGTATCGAACGCCTGCAACGCACGCCGCTGGGCCATTTCCAGTTGTTCCTCAAGGGGCTCAACGGTGATGCGCTGATCGTCAGCCGCCGGCACGTTGCCGGTGTGCGCAAGATGATGCAGCAGTTGTAAGCGAGTGCCGCGAGGGCCATGCCGTGCGATGCGGGCGACACGCCGTCGCATGGCGTGCGCAGGTTGATTGAGATCATGATGCGCAACGATTGAATACAGTCATTCGGCCCGATCCGGCCGAGCTGTTATTATTCGCCGCATTCACTCAGTACGGACCGGTTCATGTCTTCTCGCGAAATCCGCATCGCCACCCGCAAAAGCGCCCTGGCCCTCTGGCAAGCCGAGTACGTCAAGGCGCGTCTGGAGCAGGCGCATCCCGGTCTGATCGTGACGCTGGTGCCAATGGTCAGTCGCGGCGACAAGCTGCTGGATTCACCGCTGTCGAAAATCGGTGGCAAGGGTCTGTTCGTCAAGGAGCTGGAAACAGCTCTGATGGAGCACACCGCCGACATCGCCGTCCACTCGATGAAAGACGTGCCGATGGACTTCCCTCAGGGGCTTGGCCTGTTCTGCATCTGCGAGCGCGAAGACCCGCGCGATGCCTTCGTGTCCAACACCTACGCCAGTCTCGATGAACTGCCCGCCGGCGCCGTGGTGGGGACGTCGAGCCTGCGTCGGCAGGCTCAGTTGCTGGCGCGCCGGCCTGACCTGCAAATCCGGTTTCTGCGTGGCAACGTCAACACGCGCCTCGCCAAGCTGGACGCCGGTGAGTACGACGCGATCATCCTTGCCGCGGCCGGCCTGATCCGTCTGGGTTTCGAAGACCGCATCACCGCCCCCATCAGCATCGACCATAGCTTGCCGGCTGGCGGGCAGGGCGCAGTGGGCATTGAATGCCGCAGCGTCGACATCGAACTTCATGCCTTGCTGGCACCGCTGCACCATGACGATACGGCCGTGCGGGTCACCGCTGAGCGCGCGCTCAACAAGCACCTCAACGGTGGGTGCCAGGTGCCGATTGCCTGCTACGCCGTGCTGGAAGGCGAACAACTGTGGTTGCGCGGTCTTGTAGGCGATCCTTCCGGCACAGTGCTGCTCCACGCCGAAGCGCGTGCGCCCCAAGTGGATGCTCAAACGTTGGGTGTACAAGTGGCCGAAGCGCTGCTGGCTCAAGGTGCGGCGAAGATTCTCAAAGCGGTGTACGGCGAGGCAGGCGACGAGTGAAGGCCTGGCGTTTGCTGCTCACGCGTCCTGCTGAAGAATCGCAGGCCCTTGCGCAGACCCTGGCTGAGGTCGGCGTGTACAGCGCCAGCCTGCCGTTGCTGGAGATCGAGCCATTGCCGGTTTCAGAAGCGAACCGTTCGATCATCTATGACCTTGCGGCGTACTGCGCCGTCATCGTCGTCAGCAAGCCGGCCGCGCGGCTGGGGCTGGCGATGCTCGATGAAGTCTGGCCGCAGCCGCCGATGCAGAAGTGGTTCACCGTTGGTGCTGCCACCGCGCAAATTCTCGATGACTATGGCCTGCCAGTGTTCTTCCCAGAGCACGGCGATGACAGCGAAGCATTGCTCGACCTGCCGCAGTTTCAACAAGCCCTCTCGGGCTATGACCCCAAAGTGCTGATCATGCGCGGCGAAGACGGCCGCGAGTTGCTCGCCGAGCGATTGCGCGAGCGCGGTGTGGTGGTCGATTACCTGCCGCTGTATCGTCGCCACCTGCCGCAATACCCGGCTTTCGCGTTGCCGGATACGGTAAAAGCGGAACGCTTGAATGGGCTGGTGGTCAGCAGTGGACAGGGTTTCGAGCATCTGCGCCAGTTGGCGGGCGACGCCTGGCCTACGCTTGCGCAGATGCCTTTGTTTGTACCGAGCCCGCGGGTCGCCGAAATGGCGCGTGCTGCCGGAGCTCTTACCGTAGTGGACTGCCGTGGCGCCAGCGCCCCGGCCTTGCTGGCAGCATTGCGCGGATATACCGCGCCTGCCTCACAGGCGTAATGCTCGATCAGTCGGATTACGCGACGCCCAAAATGCAAAGGATGGACACGTGAGCGAAACAGTCTTGCCAAAAGATGACGTTGAACCGGTACTGGCCAAATCCGAGCCGTTGCCGGATCCAGCGTACAAAGAACCGTCGACTCGCCGGAGCAGCAACGGGCTCGCCATACTGGCCCTGTTGCTGGGCGCTGCGGGCGTTGCCGTTGGCGGCTGGAGCGTTTGGCAACTGCGCGCCATGCAGGCTGGTCATCAGGAGCAGTCGGGCCAGTTGCAGGACATCGGCTCTCAGACTCAAGCCCTCAAGCAGAGCGAGCAGCAGATCGCCGCGCGTCTGGCGCAATTGCCTCCGGCTCAGGAGCTTGAAGATCGCCGCCGCCTCGTCACGCAGTTGCAGGGTGATCAGCAGCGCCTGAGCCAGCGTGTAGAAACCGTGCTCGGCGCCAGCCGCAAGGATTGGCGTCTCGCCGAAGCGGAGCATTTGCTGCGCCTGGCGAGCCTGAGGCTGTCTGCGCTGCAAGACATCAATAGCGCTGCAGCGCTGGTGCAGGGCGCCGACGAGATCCTGCGCGAGCAGGACGATCCCGGCGCATTTGCAGCCCGCGAGCAATTGGCCAAGAGCCTGACTGCGCTGCGCAGCGTCGATCAACCGGATCGCACGGGTCTGTTTCTGCAACTGGCGGCAGTGCGTGATCAAGTCGCGCAATTGAACGAGCTGGCGCCGGAATACCAAGACAAGGGCGACTCGCTTTTCGGTTTGACCGATGGCAGCGAGGACAGCTACTGGGCCAAGTGGTGGGACAAGATCTCCCAGTTCGTTCGAATCGACTTCCATGCAGATAAGAATATTCGTCCATTGCTGGCTGGCCAGAGCCTGACCCAGGTTCGTCTGGCGCTGAGCCTGGCGATCGAGCAGGCGCAATGGGCAGCGCTCAACGGCCAGGCCCCGGTCTACGAAAAAGCCATGGCTGAGGCGCGCAGCGTCCTGGACGACAATTTCAATCGCGATAACCAGCAGAGCAAAGCGCTCGGCCAGCGTCTGGATGAGCTGGGCAAACAGCCAGTTTCCGTGGCGACCCCTGATTTGACGCAAAGCCTGGCTTCGGTTCAGGCCTACCTCGAGCAGCGTCATACGCCTGTTGGCGGTGCGCTGGAGAAGCGCACTGACGAGGCCCAGCCTGGGAAACAGCCATGAAGCGCGCTTACGTCGTCCTCTTCGTGCTGGTGGTGGCCGCGGCGCTGATCGGTGTCGCGATCTCTCGCCATGCGGGTTACGTGCTGATTTCCTACGACACCTTCCGTTACGAATCGAGCATCTGGGCAGCACTGGCGATACTGGTCGCCGTCCTGTTTATTCTTTGGCTGGTGCGGGTGCTGATCTCATTGCTAACGACCTCCGGCGGGGTGGTCAATCCCTGGTCGCGTCGCAACCGAAGCCGTCGTGTGCAAAACGCGATCGAGCAGGGCCAGCTGGACCTCGCCGAAGGGCGCTGGGCCAGCGCGCAACGCAACTTGCATCGCGCTGCCGAGGCGGAACGTCAGCCACTGCTTTACTACCTCGGCGCAGCCCGGGCTGCGAACGAGCAGGGCCGTTATGAGGAAAGCGACAATCTCCTCGAGCGCGCGCTGGAGCGTCAGCCTCACGCCGAACTGGCCATTGCGCTGAGCCACGCACAGTTGCAGGTGGACCGCAGCGATCTCGACGGCGCGCTGGTGACCCTGCAGGCCATGCAGGAACGCCATCCGCATAACCCGCAGGTGTTGCGCCAGTTGCAGCGCCTGTACCGCGAGCGCGGCGAGTGGGCGGAGTTGATTCGCTTGATGCCTGAGCTGCGCAAGGACAAAGTGCTCCCGGCGCAAGAGCTGGCTGAGCTTGAGAGCCGCGCGTGGGGCGAGAATCTCTCGTTGGCCGCGCATCGTGAATCCGACAGCGATACCGTAGCCACGGGCCTCCCGTCGCTGGAGAACGCCTGGCAGCAGTTGACCTCGGCCCAGCGCCAGGAGCCTGCGCTGGTATTGGCGTATGCCGAGCAGCTGCGACGTCTGGGCGCCGATGTGCAGGCCGAAGAGGTTTTGCGCACGGCCATGAAGCGCGATTACAACACCCACCTTGCGCGTTTGTATGGACTGGTGCGCGGCGCTGATCCTGCCAAACAGCTGCAGACCGCCGAAGGTTGGCTGAAAAATCATACCGATGATCCAGGCTTGCTGTTGACCCTGGGCCGTCTGTGTCTGCAGAGCAGCCTGTGGGGTAAAGCGCGTGATTATCTTGAGTCGAGCTTGAGGTTGCAGCGCAACCCGGAAGCGTGTGCCGAACTGGCTCGCTTGCTCGCGCAGCTGGGCGAAACTGATCGCAGCAATCAGCTGTTTCAGGAAGGCCTGGGCCTGCTGGATGAGCGTTTGCTTGCACGTCCGTTGCCAGCGCTGACACGCGCTTAGACTGGGGCGAGGCGTCAACTCGAAGAGGCCCGATTGCGGGCCTTTTCAGTGTCTGCTTCCCTGATTCGTGTAGGACCTTTCCGTGCTTGGTGTGGCTTGTTGAGAAGATCTTCAAGCTATCGGTACAACGTCTTAAACACGGCGTCGGGATTTACCTACAGCAACAAAGAAATATCCTCCGTCGGGTGCCTTGAAAGCGACTCGCGCTTTCCTCTACCGTAGCCGCCTTCGTCTTTTGTTACGGATCTTCCATGCAGCTGGCTCGTACGCGCTCCTTGTTCTCTCTGGCGTTTGTGGCCTGCGCATCGATTGTGGGAGCGACGGTTTATCTCGGCCCTGTGGTTGATGCGGCGCCATGCCCGATGTGTCTGCTTCAGCGTGTGCTCATGGCGTTATCGGCGGTTGTTTGCCTGCTCGCCGCGCTGCACGCGCCTGGCAAATCCGGCTGGCGTGTCTACGCAGGCTTTCTTTTACTGTTTTCCGCTTTGGGGGCGAGCGTCGCGGCACGTCAGGTCTGGTTGCAGGCTTCGCCGCCCGAAAACATGGCGGCGTGCATTGAAAATCTTCACTACCTGTTGGAAACGCAAACCTACGTGAAGGTCATGCTGATGGTGTTGGCGGGAAGTGCGGGGTGCTCCGAGATCAACTGGTCGCTGTTCGGCATCAGCTTGCCGGAGTGGAGCCTGCTGGCATTTTCGGGGCTTTGCCTGTTCGCGCTGTACTACCTCTTTATCGAGTTTCGGCGATTCAGATCAATAGATGTAGGGCCTTCGGATTAAACACTTGTATGAACTTTGTGTCCTGCGTACCTTGATGGGCTAGTCATGCGGGCATAATCTGGGCCGCACGCATCATCGGATCAATGCTGTTGTCGACGCTTGTCCAGGCCGGTACCGACCAATCTCGGACCGAACCGGAGTGCGCTTGAAGCAGCATGCCCCTGAAGGGAAGAGAGAACATCATGCTGGAAAGTTGTCAGAACGCTCAGGAACGCTGGGGTGGGGTTCACAAGCTGATTGACCGCTGGTTGCTGGAGCGCAACGAGCTGATCAAGGCTTACGATGCCATCGGTGCAGAGCCGGGAGCGTTCTCTGAAAAGCGCGTGCCCCTGCAGGACTTCTGCGGCACGCTGGTCGATTACGTGTCGGCCGGTCATTTCGAAATCTACGAGCAACTCACCAGCGAGGCCAAGGCATTCAACGATCAGCGTGGCCTCGAGCTGGCTGACACGATCTATCCTCGAATCGACGTCATCACCGAGAAGCTGCTGGCCTTCAACGATCTCTGTGACGAAGGCAAATGTGTCACCGAGAAATTCAAGGAATTGGGCGGCTTGCTGCACGAGCGTTTTGAACTGGAAGACTGCCTGATCGAAGTGCTGCATAACGCGCACAAGGAACAGATTGAGGCAGAGGTCTGAGCAGACCGCTGATGAAAAAAGGGTGCCTTGGGCACCCTTTTTTATGGTCTGTCTTTAGGGCTGCCGCCTACGAGCCTGAGCCAGTTCCAGCGTTACTGCGACACCCCGAGCAGCTCGATTTCGAACACCAGCGGCGTGTAGGGATCGATCAGATCGCCTGCACCCTCTGCGCCGTACGCTTGGGCCGAGGGGATGACCAGCCGCCATTTGGCACCCACCGGCATGTCGGCGAGGGCTGTGGTCCAGCCAGCGATGACGCTGTCCAGGCGGAACCATTGTGGCTGCTGGCTCTGATCGAAGATCGTGCCATCAGGAAGACGGCCTACATACTTCACCTGCACACGGCCATTGATGTCGGGTTTGGCACCGTTGCCCGGCGTCAGCTCGGTCATCAGGATGCCGTCCGCGAGCTGGCGAACGCCCGGTTTGGCCTTCTCGGCGTCCATGAACTTGCGCTCATCCTTCAACGCCGCTTCAGTCTGCGGTTCGGTCTGGCCGGAGTTTTCAGCCTGGGCAAGGGCGGCGTCGTGGTCGCTGAGGATCTGCTCCATACGTTCCTGCTTGATCGCCAGCGGCTTGCCTTGATACGCCGACTGCAGACCTTCAAGCAGCGCGGGCAACTGCAGGTCGGGTGCTTCCTGACGCAGGCGCTCACCCAGGCTCGCACCGAGGCTATAGGAAAGATCGTGGGTGTTGTCGGACGCCGGAGCATCGGTCGCGTGAGCAAGGGGTACCAAGAGGAACAACGACATAAACAGGTAGCGCGACATGAATGCTCTCCGGCCTGGGAAGTGAGCGATTATGCCAGCGCTGAGGCCCGAGCGTGACGGGTATTGCCGCGTTTTTCGGCGTCCTGCAACAGAGCGGGGATTGTAGTGTCAAGATGCCCTAGCGGCGGTGCGGGCGGAGGTCTAGTATGGCCGCACTCAAATCAGCCAGGAGGTAAGTCATGTCGGCCACCAAGAAGCCAGTAAACACTCCGTTGCATTTGCTCCAACAGCTCTCGAGCAGCCTGCTCGAACATCTCGAAGACGCTTGCTCTCAAGCATTGGCTGACGCTGAAAAACTGCTCGCCAAACTCGAGAAACAACGTGGCAAGGCGCAGGAAAAGCTGCACAAGTCGCGCACCAAATTGCAGGACGCTGCTGCCGCCGGTAAAGCCAAGGCGCAAGGCAAGGCCAAAGACAGCGTGTCCGAGCTCGAGTCGTTGCTCGACGCGTTGAAAGATCGTCAGACCGAAACCCGCAGCTATATCCTCAACCTCAAGCGTGATGCTCAGGAAAGCCTGAAGCTGGCCCAAGGCATTGGCCGCGTGAAGGAAGCCGTTGGCAAAGCGCTGAACGATCGCGCTGCAAAAGCCCCGGTGCAAGCGGCTGCCAAGCCTGCCGCCAAGCCTGTTCCTGCAAAAACACCTGCAAAACCTGCTGCTAAAGCGGCCCCCGCCAAGCCTGCCGCTAAAACTGCAGTCAAAGCCGTCGCTGAAAAAACTGTTGCCAAAGTGACTGCGAAAACCGTCGCCGCCAAGCCAGCTGCTAGCAAGGCGCCCGCTGCCAAGCCAGCTGTCAGCGCCGCAAGCAAGCCAGTCGCTAAAACTGCGGCTGCCGCGAAGTCGGCCGCCAAGCCTGCCGCCAAGACTACCGCTGCCAAGCCGGCTGCCGTAAAGGCCGCTGCCAAACCTGCTCCGGCTAAAGCGCCTGCTGCAAAGCCGGCCGCCAGTGCCGCTGCCAAGCCTGCTGCGAGCAAAGTAGCCGCCAAGCCTGCCGCGAAAGCGAGCCCGGTTGCCAAGCCAGCAGCGTCGAAACCTGCCACTGCCAAGCCAGTTGCAGCGAAGGCTGCAGCAAAACCGGCCGTCAAGCCTGCTGTCTCCGCAGCCGCCAAGCCAGCACCTGCTGCTCCGGCAGCGTCCGCTGCGCCAGCCGCCCCGGCCGCGCCAGCTGCTGATTCGACCTCGAACAGCGCGTCCTAAGCGATATCGGTTCCGGCGCGAAGCAGAATCTGCAACGCGTCGGGACTGGCTTGAGCAGCGCCTCCCGCCAGCGCTCCCAGCCAAACGCCTGTAGGTTCAGTATCTCGCTCAGGCCAGTCTTTGGTCAGCCGTTGCAGACGCACCAGCAGTTCACGCTCGGCGTCGAGCTCCAGGGTTTTCAGTCTGTCGCGTAACGCCTTCAGCTCTTCGTCTTCAGCCGCGTCGGCCTTCCAGCGTGTCCGAACATCCCTCAATGGCCCCACCACCTTCTCGTGCCACGGGTCGGCCAATTGTCCGATTTGTCGCGCCCGCTCTGAGTCGAACTGCACACCACGCCGGTCCATCCAGACGCCGCACAGCAGCGCGCAGACATTGGCGCCACTGGCCTGCAGGGTGAGACATGCCTGCTCAACGCCTGGGCGAGCATAGAAATCGAGGGTGAAACTCCATAGGTCCGAAAGCATCGTCATCTACCTGTTTTGGGCGAAGCTGGTAGACTCCGCCGCCATTATGATCAGACTTCAAAGCCTTACCTTACAGCGTGGTCCGCAACGTCTGCTAGAAGACGCCGAGCTGACCCTGCACGCCGGCCAGAAAGCCGGCCTGATCGGCGCCAATGGCGCCGGTAAATCCAGCCTGTTCGCACTGCTTCGGGGTGAATTGACCCCCGACAACGGCGACTGCCTGCTGCCCGCCGATTGGCGTATCGCCCACATGCGTCAGGAGGTCGATACCCTCGATCGTGTGGCGGTGGATTATGTGCTCGACGGCGATCTGCGTCTGCGTCAGGTGCAGCATGACCTCGCAGCTGCCGAGTCCGCCCAGGACGGCGCCGCGCAAGCACGTCTGCATTCGGAGCTCGACAGTGCCGATGGCTACACGGCCGACGCGCGGGCGCGCAAGTTGCTGGCAGGTTTGGGCTTTACCAACGAGCAGATGGAGCGCCAGGTCAGCGATTTTTCCGGTGGCTGGCGGATGCGTCTTAACCTGGCGCAGGCTTTGATGTGTCCTTCGGACCTGTTGCTGCTCGATGAACCGACCAACCACCTGGATCTCGATGCCATTCTCTGGCTCGAAGACTGGCTCAAGAGCTACCAGGGCACGCTGCTGCTGATCTCCCACGACCGCGATTTTCTGGATGCGGTCGTCGATCATGTTGCCCACGTCGAGCAGAAAAAGATCACGCTTTATCGCGGCGGTTACAGCGCGTTCGAGCGCGCCCGTGCCGAACGTCTGGCCCAGCAACAACAGGCCTACGACAAGCAACAGGCCCAGCGCGCGCACATGGAGAAATTCATCACGCGCTTCAAGGCCCAGGCTACCAAGGCCAAGCAGGCCCAGAGCCGGATCAAGGCGCTTGAGCGAATGGAAGAGCTGTCGGCGGCCCACGTCGATTCTCCGTTCGACTTCACCTTCCGCGAATCGACCAAGATCTCCAGCCCGCTGATGGATCTGTCTGACGCGCGACTGGGCTACGGCGACAAAGCCATCCTGCAGAAGGTCAAACTGCAACTGACGCCGGGCGCACGCATCGGCTTGCTGGGCCCGAACGGGGCCGGTAAATCCACGCTGATCAAAAACCTCGCAGGCGAACTCGAGCCATTGAGCGGGCGCATGGTGCGTGGCGAAAACACGGTGGTCGGCTATTTCGCCCAGCATCAGCTTGACTCGCTGGACGCCAAGGCCAGTCCACTGCTGCACCTGCAACGCATTGCGCCCACCGAACGCGAGCAGGCGCTGCGGGATTTCCTCGGCGGTTTCGACTTCCGTGGTGCGCGCCTCGACGAGCCGGTGCTGAATTTCTCCGGCGGCGAAAAAGCGCGGCTGGCATTGGCCCTGATTGCCTGGGATAAACCCAACCTGCTGCTGCTCGACGAACCGACCAACCACCTGGATCTGGAAATGCGCCTGGCCCTGACCATGGCGCTTCAGGAGTTCAGTGGCGCGGTGCTGGTGGTGTCTCACGACCGGCATTTGCTCAAGAGCACGACGGACAACTTCCTCCTCGTCGCCGATGGCCTGGTTCAGGAGTTCGATGGCGACCTGGATGACTATGCCCGTTGGCTGGTGGACTATCGCCTGCGCAATGCACCGGCCAGCAATACGCCCGTCAATGTCGACAAGACTGACAAGAAAGCCCAGCGACAGCAGGCCGCCGCATTGCGCCAGCAACTCGCCCCGCATAAGCGCGAAGCCGACAAGCTTGAAAAAGAGCTCGGCACGTTGCACGAGAAACTGGCGAAGATCGAAGTCGCCCTGGGCGACAGCGGTATCTACGAAGCGGCCAACAAAGACAAATTGCGCGACCTGCTGGCCGATCAGGCCAAGCTGAAATCCCGTGAGTCCGAGCTTGAAGAAGCCTGGATGGAAGCACTGGAATTGCTGGAGTCGATGCAGGCTGAGCTGGAAGCGTTGTCCTGATGGCGTCACCTGCGTTGGCCATATGACGCAGGCGACCGGAACAGCTGTCTGGCAAGTCGCCGCAACAGTCAGAAATGACTGGCGTTTAAAGGCCTGGAAACACTAGCTTAGACGCAGGTATTGGTTGGCTGAGGTGTGTAATGTCGCTCGAAACATGGTTGGGGTTCTTCGCCGCTTGCTGGGTTATCAGCCTGTCTCCTGGCGCGGGCGCTATTGCCTCGATGTCCAGCGGACTGCAATACGGCTTCTGGCGTGGATACTGGAACGCGCTCGGCCTGCAGATCGCCCTTGTCGTGCAGATTGCTGTGGTCGCCGTAGGGCTTGGCGCGGTTCTGGCCACTTCGGCGCTGGCATTCACTCTGATCAAGTGGTTTGGCGTCGCCTACCTGGTGTATCTGGGCATCAAGCAGTGGCGTGCGCTGCCAAGCGATCTGGCGGATGAGTCAGCTGTACGCCCGGTGGGCAAGCCGTTGGTGCTCATGGCCCGTGGCTTTCTGGTGAACATCAGCAACCCGAAGGCGCTGGTGTTCATCCTGGCGATCCTGCCGCAGTTCATCGACACGCACCTGCCGCTGCTGCCGCAATACCTGATCATCGCCGCAACCATGGTCTGCGTGGATCTGATCGTCATGGCGGGCTACACCGGCCTGGCCTCGAAAGTGCTCCGCGCCCTTAAAACCCCCAAGCAGCAACGCCGGATGAACCGCACCTTTGCCGGATTGTTCGTCAGTGCAGCGGCGTTTCTCGCCACCTTGCATCGGGCCTGATTCGGCAACAGCCCGTCTCACAGTTAGTCACGGCCGGTCTCACTGGCTGTGCTGGGCTGGGAAACCGGCTTACACCCTCAATCGTAGGACTGGCTTCAGCCGGGAAGCGGCCAAAGGCAGCACTCCCATTCTCGCGGTGTGGCACATGACGCCTTCCCGGCTAAAGCCGGTCCCACTAAAAGCATCGCGTTCGTCCAGTGGAAATGACAAGGCTTGCTCGCGAACGCGGAGTGTCAGTCACCGTTGATATCCACAGGCCCACCGCGTTCGCTACCGTCGTAACCTCCGATTGCTCCTACAGGGATTTGCGTCCAGCGCGGATGTCGGGCGCGCACACGAAATTGTAGGAGTGAGCTTGCTCGCGAAGGCTGAGTGTCAGTCACCGTTTATGTCCACAGGCCCACCGCCTTCGCGTCCGTCGTAACCTCCGATTGCTCCTACAGGGGATTTGCGTCCAGCGCGGAGGTCGGGCGCGCACACGAAATTGTAGGAGTGAGCTTGCTCGCGAACGCGGTGTGTCAGCCACCGTTGACGTCGCAGGCCCACCGCGTTCGCGACCGTCGCAACCTTCGATTGCTCCTACAGGGGATTTGCGTCCAGCGCGGAAGTCGGGTGCGCACACGAAGTTGTAGGAGTGAGCTTGCTCGCGAAAGCGGAGTGTCAGTCACCGTTGATGTCCACAGGCCCACCGCCTTCGCGTCCGTCGTAACCTCCGATTGCTCCTACAGGGGATTTGCGTCCAGCGCGGAGGTCGGGCGCGCACACGAAGTTGTAGGAGTGAGCTTGCTCGCGAACGCGGAGTGTCAGTCACCGCTGACGTCACAGGCCCACCGCGTTCGCGTCCGTCGTAACCTCCGATTGCTCCTACAGGGGATTTGCGTCCAGCGCGGACGTCGGGCGCGCACACGAAATTGTAGGAGTGAGCTTGCTCGCGAAGGCGGTGTGTCAGACAACATGGTTAAAACGGGACTGACGTCTTCCCGGCTAAAGCCGGTCCTGAAACTGAGTCAAAGCCATTAACGCAGCGCTTGAGTCCTCAGCGCCTAACATGAACAATGGCAACCCTTCGCATTCCTATTTGAGATCCACCCTCATGTTCCGCTCCCGCTTATTGACCTGCCTGAGCCTCGTGCTGTTGAGCGTGTTCAGCGTCGGGGCCTGCGCAGCGCCTGCCGAGGACGCGGCTCAGGCTTTGCATCTGCTCGATTACGTCGGGGCGGACTACCCGGCGACGGTCGCGGATGGCAAGGTCGTGGATGACGCGGAGTACCGCGAGCAGGTGGAGTTTCTCGCGGCGCTGCAGGGCACGATCGCAACGCTGCCGGCAAAGCCGGAGCGCGCAGAGCTGGAGCAGGGCGTCACGGCGCTGTTGAATGCGGTCAACCTGAAGCAGGACGGCGCGCAGGTGGCTCGTCAGGCGCGTCAGCTCGGCGCGAAGCTGGCCGTGGCATACGAAGTCAGTCAGGCGCCGGTGATCACCCCGGATCCCGCACGTGGCGCGCCCTTGTACGCGCAGTATTGTTCGGTGTGCCACGGCGACGCGGGCGCAGGCGATGGCCCCGCCGGGATTGGCCTTTCACCACCGCCATCCAACCTGCGTGACTCAGCGCGGCTGGACCGCCTGAGTCTCTACGACCTCTACAACACCCTCGGTCTGGGCATTGAAGGCACTGAAATGCCTGCCTTCGCGGACCAGCTGGATGACCGTCAGCGTTGGGACGTCGCGACTTACATCGCAGGCTTCAGTGCGGATTCCGTTGCGAAGCAGGAAAAACCCTACAACCTCGCCGATCTGGCGCGGCAGACACCGGCTGAAGTCGGTGCCAGCGATGGGCCGCAAGCCGCTGCCAGCTTCCGTGCCCAGCGCGCGCAGCCGCCTCAGGTTCAGCGCGGCCCGGCTCAGTTGCTCGATTACACCAGCGCAACTCTGGACAAAAGTTTGGCCGCTTACCAATCCGGTGATCGCGAGCAGGCATATGACCTATCCGTCGCGGCGTATCTGGAGGGTTTCGAGCTGGTCGAAAGCTCACTCGACAACGTCGATGCCACCGTGCGCAAGGACACCGAAAAAGCGCTCATGGCCTACCGGCAGTCGCTTCAGGATGGCCTGCCCGCAGCCCAAGCGGCGCAGAAACTCGCTGATGCCAAGGTCAAGCTCAAGGAATCGGCCGATCTGCTTGGCAGCGATGGCCTGAGCACCTCATTGAGCTTCATCTCCGGTCTGCTGATCCTGCTGCGCGAAGGACTGGAAGCGATTCTTGTGCTCGCCGCCATTCTCGCGTTCCTGCGCAACACCGGTCAGCAATCAGCGGTGCGCAGCGTCAACGTCGGTTGGGGGCTGGCGTTGCTGGCAGGCTTGGGCACGTGGGCGCTGGCAGCGTACGTCATCGATGTGAGTGGTTCGCAGCGCGAGTTGCTGGAAGGCGCGACGGCGCTGTTCGCCAGCGTCATGGTGCTGTGGCTGGGTGTGTGGATGCACGACCGGCGTCATGCCGCCGCCTGGCAGGATTACATCAAGAGCAGTCTGGTCGGCGGCGGTGGCCGTTTCGGTTTTGCAGTGCTGGCGTTCTTCTCGGTCTACCGCGAGCTGTTCGAAGTCATTCTGTTCTATGAAACCCTGTGGCTGCAGGCAGGCTCTGCCGGCCACAACGCCGTATTGGCCGGGGGCGCCACGGCGCTGGTGCTGCTTGTCGGCCTGGCTTGGGTGATCCTGCGGGGTTCGGCGAAGCTGCCGCTGACGCTGTTCTTCGGCATCAATGCCGCGCTGCTGTGTGCGCTGTCGGTGGTGTTCGCCGGCCATGGCGTCAAGGCATTGCAGGAAGCCGGGATTTTCGGGACGCGTCCGGTGCCGTTCTTCGAATTCGACTGGCTGGGCATTCACGCCGACGCTTATTCCCTCGGCGCGCAAGCCATAGCGCTGTTGGCGATTGTGGTGCTGTATGGCCGCAGCCGGATAGCCGAGAAGCGTCGGGCGGTCGCCGCATAAATTCATTTTCTGGAATTGGAGTCGCTTATGCGCGTCTGGATCGATGCCGACGCCTGTCCCAAGGCCGCCAAGGACCTCGTCATCAAGTTCGCCCTCAAGCGCAAGTATGAGGTGGTGCTGGTGGCAGGGCAGAGCCAGATCAAGCCGAGCCTCACCCTGGTGAAGTTGATCGTGGTGCCCAGCGGGCCGGATGCGGCTGACGACTATCTGGTGGAGCACGCCGTGCCGGGCGAGCTGGTGATCTGCAGCGATGTGCCGTTGGCTGATCGGCTGGTCAAGAAGGGCGTTGCAGCGCTCGATCCCCGGGGCAAGGAGTTCGATGCGCAGAACATGGGTCAGCGCCTGGCGATGCGTAACCTCTTCACGGATCTGCGGGAGCAAGGGCAGGCCAGTGGCGGACAGGGCGCTTACGGCGAGCGGGAGAAACAGGCCTTCGCCAACTGCCTCGACCGGATACTGACGCGGCTGGCTCGCGAGTATCCCTCGCCGCCTGCAGGCGAGAACCCGTAGGGCTGGCGAGCGATCAATCCGCTTCCAGCCCCTTTTCCAGCATCAGTCCGGGAGGCGATCCTCGTTTTCCTGCACCAGCTCCAGCACCCGATCCACCAGCTTGTTGATCCCGGACGCTGCGTCGCCGATGGACTTGGCGACCATGTAAGCCGGCGTGCTCACCAACTTGCGGTCCTTGTCCTCGACGATTTCCGTCACCTCACAGTCCAGATGGGTGCCGCCCATTCGGGTGATCGCTGCAGCGGTATCGGCGTCGTTGCCGATCGTGCAGGTCACGCCCGGCCCATAGATTTTGGCGGCCAGCGCAGGCGAAACACAGATAAGCCCGATAGGTTTGCCGGCTGCGGCGAACGCTTCGGCCATCGCCAGCACTTCTGCCTGGACCTTGCAGCCAGCGCCTTGGGTAGAGAAGTTCGACAGGTTTTTCGCCGCACCGAAGCCGCCGGGGATGATCAGCGCATCGAACTCGGTGACGTCGGCTTCGCGAATGTCTTCGATGGCGCCACGGGCGATGCGGGCTGATTCGATCAGCACGTTACGCGACTCGGGCATCTCTTCGCCGGTCAGGTGATTGATAACGTGGTGCTGAGGGATATTCGGTGCGAAGCACTTCACTGAGGCGCCACGTTGATCGAGGCGCAGTAGCGTCAGCACGCTTTCGTGGATTTCCGCGCCGTCGTAAACGCCACAGCCAGAAAGAATAACGGCCACTTTTTTGGTCATTCGCGTGTTCCTCTCTCGGGCGCTCCGGTCAGTCACCGGTTACGCAGGTCAGCATTGCGCTGATTGTCGCAAGCCATGAACCTAGGACAACGCCGTCAGCGAATGTCTCCGGATTCATCGGCATGCGCCGAGGATTTACTCGTCGGGGGTGTTCCTGGCTTCTACGTTGGCTTCGGCATTGGCCGCGATGGCCAGCTTCTCTTCTCGGGCGATACGTGCGTTTTTGATGCGCCGGCGGATCCACAGCAGCACGCCAATCACCAGCAGGGCCCCAAGCACCCACAGCTCGTATTTCTTGACGTTGCCCAGCAGGCCTTCGAGCACCGAGCCGAACTTGTACGCCGCTGCGCCCAATGCCGCTGCCCACACCGCCGCGCCGATACCGTTGAGCAACAGGTAGCGCCCCGGTGGATAACCGGACAGGCCGATGGCAACCGGCATGACCGTGCGCAAGCCATACACAAAGCGGAAGCTCAGCACCCAGATGTCGGGGTGGCGGCGGATATGCTCCAGCGCACGGTCGCCCATCAACTGCCAGCGTGGCTTGCGCGCCAGGAGCTTGCGGCCATGCTTGCGCCCCATGAAATACCAGAGCTGGTCGCCTGCGTAGCTGCCGAAAAAGGCAACCACCACGACCAGATTGATATCCATGTATCCGCGGAACGCAAGAAAGCCGGCGAGCACCAGAATGGTCTCGCCTTCAAAAAAGGTCCCGAGGAAAAGGGCGAAGTAGCCAAATTCTTGTAAAAAATGCTGGAGCATTATTTAGGTGCTGGCGAAATGAACGCGCAGCCTAACGCGCCCAAGTCATTCAGGAAAGTATGCAAATGTGTCACCGCGTTAAAGTTTCCTACATCCCGAAGCGATTATTCGCTTGGAGAGGGGGTTTGTATCGCACACGTTACGTCGCAATTACACCTGTCACGCGAGTGTCATAATCGCCGCTTATAAATGTCACGCTTGCCCGTCTGGATGGGCTCGGAGCCCCTCCTTGCACGTGCCTTCTACCTGGCACCACCCGAATGTTTGCAGGTCAGGGCTTGCACCGTACGGAGAAATCCGTAGCGTGGAGAGTCAAACCGCTCACAGCATCGAGCCTGACGCCGGTCGCCTCGCAGCACGACATCGATTCAGGCTGCAAACATCTTCAGAACCGCCACGCCTTGGGCGTGACCGTTGTCCCACGCTGTACGTCACCACTGTTGTGGCGCAAGCGGCATTCCGACATCGGCCGTATGCGCGGCCCAACTGTTACAAGGCCAATTGCCTTACAGGATTATTCATGAGCACCGAAGGATCTACCGAAGCCGCAGTCGAGCTTGACCCTCAGCCTGTCAATCAGCCGCCCGTCAACCAAGAGGTCACTGCCGTGGTCGAGCCGACCATTGAAGTGGTCCCCGCGCTGGAACCGCATCATCCAGCCCCGCATGTCATCGCGGTGCCCAATCTGGATGACAGCAGTCTCTACATCCATCGGGAGCTGTCGCAGCTGCAGTTCAACATCCGCGTGTTGGAACAGGCGCTCGACGAGTCCTATCCGTTGCTTGAGCGGCTCAAGTTTCTGCTGATCTTCTCCAGCAACCTCGACGAATTCTTCGAAATCCGCGTTGCCGGGCTCAAGAAGCAAATCACCTTTGCTCGCGAACAGGCCGGCGCTGATGGTCTCCAGCCTCACCAGGCGCTGGCGCGCATCAGCGAGCTGGTCCACGGCCACGTGGATCGCCAGTACGCCATTCTCAACGACATCCTGTTGCCGGAGCTGGAGAAGCATCAGGTGCGCTTCATTCGCCGTCGCAACTGGAACGCCAAGATCAAGGCCTGGGTGCGCCGTTATTTCCGTGACGAGATCGCCCCGATCATCACGCCGATCGGCCTGGACCCGACGCACCCGTTCCCGCTGCTGGTGAACAAGTCGCTGAACTTCATCGTCGAGCTGGAAGGCATTGACGCCTTTGGCCGCGATTCGGGTCTGGCGATCATCCCGGCACCGCGTCTGTTGCCGCGCATCATCAAGGTGCCGGAAGACGTAGGCGGCCCGGGCGACAACTATGTGTTCCTGTCGTCGATGATTCACGCCCACGCCGATGATCTGTTCCAGGGCATGAAGGTCAAGGGCTGCTACCAGTTCCGTCTGACCCGTAACGCCGACCTGGCCCTTGACTCCGAAGACGTCGAAGACCTTGCCCGCGCGCTGCGTGGCGAGCTGTTCTCCCGTCGTTACGGTGACGCAGTGCGTCTGGAAGTGGCGGATACCTGCCCGAAACTGCTGTCGGACTACCTGCTCAAGCAGTTCAACCTGAGCGAGACCGAGCTGTATCAGGTCAATGGCCCGGTGAACCTGACGCGGTTGTTCAGCATCACGGGTCTGGACAGTCACCCCGAGCTGCAGTACATGCCGTTCACCCCGGCGATTCCGAAGCTGCTGCAGAACAGCGAAAACATTTTCAACGTGATCAGCAAGCAGGACATCCTGCTGCTGCACCCGTTCGAGTCCTTCACCCCGGTCGTCGATCTGCTGCGCCAGGCCGCGAAAGACCCTCACGTGCTGGCCGTGCGGCAGACGCTGTACCGCAGCGGCGCCAACTCTGAAATCGTCGATGCGCTGGTGGATGCCGCGCGCAACGGCAAGGAAGTCACTGCGGTTATCGAGCTGCGTGCGCGTTTTGACGAAGAGTCGAACCTGCAACTGGCGAGCCGCCTGCAAGCGGCCGGCGCCGTCGTGATCTACGGCGTGGTCGGCTACAAGACCCACGCCAAGATGATGCTGATCCTGCGCCGTGAAGCTGGTGAGATTGTGCGCTACGCGCATTTGGGCACCGGCAACTATCACGCCGGTAACGCGCGTCTCTATACCGACTACAGCCTGCTGACCTCGGACGATGCGTTGTGCGAAGACGTCGGCAAGCTGTTCAGCCAGTTGATCGGCATGGGTAAGACGCTGCGCATGAAGAAGCTGCTGCACGCGCCGTTCACCCTGAAGAAAGGCATGCTGGACATGATTGGCCGGGAGACGCAGTTCGCGTCCGAGGGCAAGCCTGCGCACATCATCGCCAAGTTCAACTCGTTGACCGATCCGAAGATCATTCGCGCGCTATACAAGGCCAGCCAGACCGGGGTCAAGATCGACCTCGTCGTGCGCGGCATGTGCTGCCTGCGTCCTGGCGTGCCGGGCGTGTCCCACAACATTCAGGTGCGCTCGATCATCGGGCGCTTCCTTGAGCACACACGGGTGTTCTACTTCTTGAATGGCGGGGACGAGCAGATGTTTCTGTCCAGTGCCGACTGGATGGAGCGCAACCTCGACAAACGCGTCGAGACTTGCTTCCCGGTGGAAGGCAAGAAGCTGATCTTGCGTGTGAAGAAAGAGCTGGAAGGGTACCTGACCGACAACACCCATAGCTGGCTGCTGCAGCCGGACGGGCGCTACATTCGCAGCACCCCGACCGGCAACCAGAACGCCCGCAATGTGCAGGCGAGCCTGTTGGAAAAACTCAGCAACCCGGTCCTTAGCGTACGTTGAGGATGATGCCGACTCGGGTCAGCCACTCCGCTTCGAGCGCGAAGTCGGCCTGAGTCAGCTGGTTGTTTTCCAGCCAGCCATCCGGGAACACGATGTCCAGGTGGTTATCGTTGGCAGTCAGCACAGGCTGCGGCATCTCTTGGGTGCCGCGAATGTGGTGAAACAGAATCGCGAAACGCAGCAGCACGCACAGACGAATCAGCTTCACGCCTTCGTTGCCGAACTCGGCAAACTTGTCCTTGGGAATATTACGGCGGTGACCGCGCACTAGCAGGCCAAGCATTTGCTGGTCCTCGCGGGAAAAGCCGGCCAGGTCCGAGTGCTCGATCAGGTACGCGCCATGCTTGTGGTAGTGGTAGTGGGCGATGTCCAGGCCCACTTCATGCACTTTGGCGGCCCAGCTCAGTAACTCGCGGTACGAATTGTCCTCAAGCTCCCACGCCTTCGCCACTTGCTCCAGCGCCGACAGCGCCTTGCGCTCGACACGAGCGGCTTGCTCCAGATCAACATGGTAGCGTTCCATCAGCGAGCTGAGGGTGCGTTCGCGCACGTCTTCGTGATGATGACGGCCGAGCAGATCGTAGAGCACGCCTTCCCGCAAGGCGCCTTCGCAGTGGTCCATGCGCTTGAGGTCGAGGGCGTCGAAGATGGCTTCGAGGATTGCGAGGCCCGCCGGGAAGATTGCCCGACGATCAGGCTTGAGGCCTTCGAAATCGATCTTGTCCACTTCGCCCAGCTTCATCAGCTTGCGCTTGAGCCAGGCCAAGCCTTCCGCGTTGACCTCGCCATTACCGTGGCCGCCGGCTTTCAGCGCCAGGCCGATGGCGCGAATGGTCCCGGACGAGCCGATTGCTTCATCCCAGGTCAGGCGATGCAGTGCGTGCTCGATGCTCATGATTTCCAGCCGCGCCGCGGTGTAAGCCTGGGCATAGCGCGCCGGGGTGATCTTGCCGTCCTTGAAATAACGCTGAGTGAAGCTGACGCAGCCCATCTGCAGGCTTTCGCGCAGCAGCGGCTCGAAGCGCTGGCCGATGATGAACTCGGTGCTGCCGCCGCCAATGTCGGCGACCAGGCGTTTGCCGGGCGTGTCGGCCAGGGTGTGGGAGACGCCCAAGTAAATCAGGCGCGCTTCTTCACGGCCGGAGATGACCTCGACCGGATGGCCGAGGATTTCTTCGGCGCGGTGAATGAATTCGTTGCGATTGCGGGCTTCGCGCAGGGCGTTGGTGCCGACGATGCGCACGGCGCCGGGCGGCATACCGTTGATCAGCTGGGCGAAACGCTTGAGGCAGTCGAGCCCGCGCTGCATGGATTCTTCGCTGAGGCGGCGGTCGTCATCGATCCCCGCGGCCAGCTGCACTTTCTCACCGAGCCGCTCGAGGATGCGAATTTCGCCCTGATTGGCTTTGGCGACAACCATATGGAAGCTGTTGGAGCCCAGGTCGATCGCGGCGATCAGCGAGAGGTTTTTGGCTGTGGATAGCGGCATGGTCAAAAGATCTCGGTCGATAACTCCGACATCGTGCCACGATCCATCACCGTCGCCAAACCGGCAACGTATTTGCGCGGTATTAGCAGGACCGGCTTCAGCCGGGAAGGGGCCTGATTGTGCGCCATCAATGTTGCGGTGTGACACGTGACGCCTTCCCGGCTAAAGCCGGTCCTACAATTTGAGCCGAAGCCAGCCCCCACAGGATGCACGCGGTGTTTTAGTGGGACCGGCTTTAGCCGGGAAGAGGCCGGTGTGTACACCATCAGTTGTACGGTATGGCAGCTGACGCCTTCCCGCTAAAGCCGGTCCTACGATTTGAGCGAAAGCCGGTGCTGCACTCGGGCTCAAGCCTGCTCGACTGACCCAATGAAATTTGCCAGTTCGGGCGTTTTCGGGTTGGCCATCAACTCTTTCGGGTCGCCCACCTCATGCACCTTGCCCTGGTGCATGAACACCAGCTTGTCACCCACTTCCCGGGCGAAGCGCATTTCGTGGGTCACCATGATCAGCGTCATGCCGTCCTTGGCCAGCTCGCGAACAACGGCGAGTACCTCGTTGACCAGTTCCGGGTCGAGCGCCGAGGTGATTTCGTCGCACAGCAGCACTTTGGGCGACATCGCCAGCGCACGCGCAATCGCCACGCGCTGCTGCTGACCACCGGACAGCCGGTCAGGGAAGGCGTCGAATTTCTCGCCCAGGCCCACGCGATTGAGCATTTCCTTCGCCAGCCTGGTCGCTTCGGCTTTGGAAACCTTCTTCACCACCTGCGGCGCAAGCATCACGTTCTCGCCCACCGTCAGGTGAGGAAACAGGTTGAATTGCTGAAAGACCATGCCGACTTTCTGTCTCAGACTGCGCAGGTCAGCCCGCGCTGCATCGAGGTATTCGCCGTCGACTTCGATCACGCCGTCATTGATCGACTCCAGCCCGTTGAGCGTGCGCAGCAGTGTGCTTTTGCCCGAACCGCTGCGCCCGATGATCGCCACGACCTGGCCTTCCTCGACGCTGAGGTCGATGCCCTTGAGCACATGGTGGTCGCCGTAATACTTGTGCAGGGCGGAAATTCTAAGCAGAGGCATGAAGTCTCCTTTCCAGGTAGCGCGCGCTGAGCGACAACGGATAGCAAAGCATGAAGTAGCCCAAGGCAACGAAGCCGTAGACCATGAAAGGCTGGAACGTGGCATTGGCGAGCATGCCGCCGGTTTTGGTCAGCTCCGTGAAGCCGATGATCGACGTGACGGCCGTGCCTTTGACCACTTGCACGGAGAACCCCACCGTCGGCGCCACCGCGATGCGCAATGCCTGGGGCAGAATCACGTAGCGCAGTTGCTCGAAGGGCGTCAGCGCCAGGCTCGCCGAAGCTTCCCATTGGCCGTTGGAAATCGACTCCACGCAGCCCCGCCAGATCTCAGCCAGGTACGCGCTGGTGAACAGCGTCAACGCCAGCGCCGCCGCGAACCAGGGCGAAATGTCGATGCCCATCAGCGCGACGCCGAAGAACACCAGAAACAGCTGCATCAACAACGGCGTGCCTTGAAACAGCTCGATATAGCAGCGCGCGAGCCGGCGGGGCATTGCCTTCTCGGAGATGCGCAGGGTCATCACCAGCAACCCGATCACGCCGCCGCCGATGAATGCCACCAGCGACAACACCAGTGTCCATTGCAGCCCGGTCAGCAAGTTGCGCACGACGTCCCAGAGGGTGAAATCCATCAGCGGCTCCTCGCGATGTAACGTCGGCCGATCCACGCCAGCAACTGACGCACCAGCAGCGCCATGCACAGGTAGATCAGCGTGGTAATGATGTACGTCTCAAACGCGCGGAAGTTGCGCGACTGAATGAAGTTCGCCGCAAAGCTCAGCTCCTCCGTTGCGATCTGCGAACAGACCGCCGAGCCGAGCATTACGATGATGATCTGGCTGCTCAACGCCGGCCAGACCTTGCCCAGTGCCGGGACCAGCACGACGTGGCGGAAGGTCTCGAGGCGCGTCATTGCCAGCGCGGCCGACGCTTCGATCTGGCCGCGCGGAATGGCCTGCACACCCGCGCGGATGATTTCCGTCGAATAGGCGCCGAGGTTGATGACCATCGCCAGCACGGCGGCCTGCCACTCGGATATCTGCAGCCCCAGGGACGGCAGCCCGAAGAAAATGAAAAACAGCTGCACCAGAAACGGCGTGTTGCGGATCAGCTCGACGTAGACACCGAAAATGGCCGAGAACGGCTGAATTTTCCACGCCCTGACAATCGCCCCGACGATGCCGACGCTGACGCCGAGCAGGGTGCCGATGGCCGTCAGTTCCAAGGTGAACAGCGCGCCGCGCAGGAGCAGGTCAGTGTTTTGCAGGACCGGGATAAAGTCGAACTGATAAGCCATTTAAGCGCCTCGGCAGTCGATGATCAGAGGTCGGCAGGCAGTGGCTGCTTGAGCCAGGTCTGCGCGTTCTTCTCCAGCGCGCCGTCTTTCTTCGCCGCTTCGAGGATCTCGTTCACTTTGGCGAGCAACTCAGGCTGACCTTTGTTCACGCCCACGTAGACCGGCGAGTCCTTGAGCTTCACTTTCAGCTCCGGAATGCGCTTGGGATTCTTCTCGCTGATGGCGACCATGACCACGTTGCCGCTGGCGATCAGGTCGGTCTGCTTGGCCAGATAAGCCGCGATGGTCGAGTTGTTGTCTTCGAAGCGTTTGATCGTGGCTTCCTTCGGTGCGACGGCGGTCAGTTCGATGTCCTCGATGGCGCCACGGGTCACGCTGATGGTTTTGCCTTTCAGGTCTTCCACGGTTTTGATCGCGTCTTCAGGCGGGCCGAATACCGCGAGGTAGAACGGTGCGTAAGCGCGGGAGAAATCGATGACCTTTTCGCGGTCCGGGTTTTTGCCAAGGCTGGAGATGACCAGGTCAACCTTGCCAGTGGTCAGGTAAGGGATGCGATTGGTGCTGTTGACCGGCGTCAGCTCAAGCTTGACCTTCAGCTGGTTGGCGATCAGTTGCGCGGTATCGATGTCCAGGCCGCGCGGCTTCATGTCGGGGCCGACCGAGCCAAAGGGCGGGAAGTCTTGCGGCACAGCGACTTTCAACGTGCCGCGGGCGGTTACATCATCCAGACCATTAGCGTGGGCGGGGGCCTGGCCGAGCATGAGGCTGGCAAACAGGGCGGCGAGCAGGGCGCTGTAACGCTGGGTCATGGGGTGTCTCCGAATCGATCAATGTGTAGGCGAAGCCCGAGTGATGGCCAAGCACCAGTGCACAGCCCATGCCAGCCGCTTGTTTGCGACCATGGAATGCGGGCCGCAGGCCTGATCCGGTCTAACTGGTCTGAACAGTTAGTTGACGAGGTGCCCTGCTTTGGCGCGCCTGAAAGGCCCGGCGCCCCTCGCTTGGGCGTCACTTGCCGGATACCTCCGATGGCGATACAAGGGATTTTTCCTACGGTTTCCACACCTTGATCGCTATGCATCCGAGCCCTGTCGCAGTGCCTGAAGCCGCCTTCCAGGCGATCCGCAAATTGATCGCCGAGCAGGGCTATGTGCCCGGCGACAGCCTGCCATCCCAGCGGGATCTGGCGATTCGTCTGGGCGTCAGTCGCGCTTCGTTGCGCGAAGCATTGTCATCGTTGAGCGCTCTGGGACTGGTCAGTGTGCAGCCCGGCAAGGGCGTCTTCGTGCAGGCGATTTCTGAACCACAACGGAGCACGAGTGGATTTTCCTGGCCGTATGCAGCGCACGCCTCGCCCGCAGAGACGTTTCAGTTGCGCTACGCCCTGGAGGGTTTTGCAGCCGGGCTTGCGGCAGTGACGTTGACGGCCGACGAGCGCGATGTACTGGAAGACAACGTCGAGGCGATGCGGCTTGAGCTCAAGGCCGGGGACTTTGAGTGCGCAGCCCGGCTCGACTTCGATTTTCATCGACGCATCCTTGTCGCCAGTGGCAATCAGGCGATTCTGGGGATCATCACCAGCAGCGCCGATATTTTTCTGGAAAGCCAGAAGCTGCCATTTATCCGGGCGGGCAGGGCGATGGAGACCTGGCAGGAGCACCGCAAGATCCTCCGGGCGTTGGCGCGAAACGCGTCTGGCCCGGCGCAGAAAGCCATGCAGGAGCACATCCGCGGCGCGGCGTTACGCACCGGCATTGTGTTCGTCGCACCCTCCGGCTGAGCTCCGTCGATTGAGGCAACCCTGTCGAGTCATAGCAAGAGACAATCAACCTCGGCTTCCTGTCACCGCGTGACACAGTTATGATGGCCCACGTTTTTTTGCCTATGACCTCGGAGAAATCTCATGAGTAACGACCTGATCAAGCATGTCAGCGATGCGAGCTTCGAAGCCGATGTCCTGAAGGCCAGCGGCCCTGTACTGGTCGATTACTGGGCTGAATGGTGTGGCCCGTGCAAGATGATTGCCCCGGTTCTGGATGACATCGCTACTCATTACGATGGCAAGCTGACCATTGCCAAGCTGAACATCGACGACAACCAGGAAACACCGGCCAAGCACGGCGTCCGTGGTATTCCGACTCTGATGCTGTTCAAGGACGGCGAAGTCGCCGCGACCAAGGTCGGCGCACTGTCCAAGTCCCAGCTGCAAGCGTTCCTCGACGCCAATATCTGATGACGTTAAAGCCCCGCAAATCGCGGGGTTTTTTTCTGGCGTCGTACTAGACGCTTAGAAAATCAAGTGGTACATTCGGCCCCGCAACGGCTTCTCCGTTGCCCCCTGCTAGCCGTCGCCGACCGTCTCCTTTCGATTTGCACGCGATCCTGTCGCCTTCTCTGCGGCGCGGCCTCATTAAGCCAAAAGCTTAATTTCCCCCTCCATACATGATTACGTCATTCCTATATGAACCTGACTGAACTCAAGCAAAAGCCTATTACCGATCTGCTCGAAATGGCCGAACAGATGGGCATAGAAAATATGGCCCGTTCGCGCAAGCAGGACGTGATTTTCTCCCTGCTGAAGAAGCACGCGAAGAGCGGCGAGGAAATCTCGGGTGACGGCGTGCTGGAGATCCTCCAGGATGGCTTCGGCTTCCTTCGTTCTGCAGACGCCTCCTACCTCGCCGGCCCAGACGACATTTACGTCTCGCCGAGCCAGATCCGCCGCTTCAACCTGCGCACGGGCGACACCATTGTCGGCAAGATCCGTCCGCCAAAGGAAGGCGAGCGTTACTTCGCACTGCTCAAGGTCGACACCATCAACTTCGACCGTCCAGAAAACGCGAAGAACAAGATTCTGTTCGAAAACCTGACGCCGCTGTTCCCGACCATTCGCATGAAGATGGAAGCCGGTAACGGTTCCACCGAAGACCTCACCGGTCGCGTTATCGATCTGTGTGCCCCGATCGGTAAAGGCCAGCGCGGCCTGATCGTTGCTCCGCCAAAGGCGGGCAAGACCATCATGCTGCAGAACATCGCGTCGAACATCACGCGTAACAACCCTGAAGTCCATCTGATCGTTCTGCTGATCGATGAGCGTCCTGAAGAAGTAACCGAAATGCAGCGCACCGTGCGCGGCGAAGTGGTTGCTTCCACTTTCGATGAGCCACCGACCCGTCACGTGCAGGTCGCCGAAATGGTGATCGAAAAGGCCAAGCGCCTGGTCGAGCACAAGAAAGACGTGGTCATCCTGCTTGACTCCATCACCCGTCTGGCTCGCGCCTACAACACCGTCATTCCGAGCTCCGGCAAGGTCCTGACCGGTGGTGTCGATGCGCACGCCCTCGAGAAGCCAAAGCGTTTCTTCGGTGCGGCACGTAACATCGAAGAAGGCGGCTCGCTGACCATCATCGCCACCGCGCTGGTTGAAACCGGCTCGAAGATGGATGAAGTGATCTACGAAGAATTCAAGGGTACCGGCAACATGGAGCTGCCTCTGGATCGCAAGATCGCAGAGAAGCGCGTCTTCCCGGCCATCAACATCAACCGTTCCGGCACACGCCGCGAAGAGTTGCTGACGGCCGACGACGAGTTGCAGCGCATGTGGATCCTGCGCAAGCTGCTGCATCCTATGGATGAAGTCGCCGCCATCGAGTTCTTGATCGACAAGCTGAAACAGACCAAGACCAACGATGAGTTCTTCCTGTCGATGAAGCGCAAGTAACACCCTGCGCTGAACCGACCGTAGAAAAATGGTGTCCTTCCGGACACCATTTTTTTTGCCCTTTTCCGTAGACCCCTCCCGTAGACAAGGAGCGTCATGCACACGTTTGGCAATCGCCGTGATATCGATGGGCTGCGGGCCCTGGCCGTGGTCCCGGTGCTGTTGTTTCACTTCGGTCTTGGACTGAGCGGCGGCTTCGTCGGCGTCGATGTGTTCTTCGTCATCTCCGGGTACCTGATCACGTCCATCATTTTCCGTGAGATCAGCGCTGGGCGATTCAGCTTCGTTGATTTCTGGGCTCGTCGCGCGCGGCGTATCGTCCCCGCCGTGACCGTTGTCGTGCTGGCCACGCTGGCGTTTGGCTGGATATTGCTGACGCCCAAGGACTACGCCGAGCTGGGCCGGGAAGTGCGGTATCAGTCGATGTTCATGTCCAACCTGCTGTTCATGCGGCAGGACGGCTACTTCGATTCCGCGTCAGATTTCAAACCGCTGCTTCACACCTGGTCGCTGGCGGTGGAGGAGCAGTACTACATTTTCTTCCCGCTGCTGATGGTGTTGGCGACGCGGTACGTGCGGCACTGGCGCTGGTTGCTGCTCGGCTTGCTGGTGCTGTCGTTCGGGCTGAACATCTGGGCGATCAAGCACAAGCCCGAGGCCGCGTTCTTTCTACTGCCGATGCGTGCATGGGAGCTGCTGTGCGGTGCGATGCTGGCCGTCGCGCCTGCGCCTAAACGCCCACTGCCGAGCTGGGTGTACCAGACGATCAGCCTGAGCGGCTTTGCGGCGGTCGTGCTGGCGATGCTGAGCTTTGACAAAACCACTCAGTTCCCCGGCTGGGCGGCGCTGCTGCCGGTGCTGGGCACGACTGCGATGATCTGGGCCAACGGTCATCCCGCGTCATGGGTCGGGCGTTTGCTGAGCATCAAACCGCTGGTGGCGATCGGTCTCATCTCCTACTCGCTGTACCTGTGGCATTGGCCTATCCATGTCTACGCCAATGCGATTTCCGCCGACGGCATTTCCGACCTGGAAGCGGTCGGCTGGATTCTTCTGGCCGGCGCGCTGGCCTGGCTGAGCTGGCGCTTCATCGAGCTCCCGTTCCGTGAGCGCCGCTTACTGGCCGGCCGCAAGCAGGTGCTGATTGGCGGCCTGCTGACCCTGGCCGTGCTGGCGCTGGTAGGGCAGGCGGTGCGCTCCAGTGATGGCGTGCCGCAACGGATGTCGGGTCAGGCGCGTGCCTATGCGCTGTCTCAGGAATGGAACGCCGGTCAGATGGACTGTTTCCTGCTCGGATCAAAGCACAGCAAGGGTCTGGACAAGCTCTGTCGAGCGGGTGGCAGTGCCGACGCCGCGCCGTCCCATCTCATCTGGGGCGACAGTCATGCAGCGGCTTTGTGGCCTGGCGTCAGAATCGCGGCCGAGCGAGCGCACATGCCTGTCTGGCTGGCGAGCATGAGTGGATGCCCGCCCCTTGTCAGCACCGCAACCAGTAAGCGCTGTCAGGATTTCAATGCGCTGAACGTCGAGCGCGTTCGAATGCAGCAAATTCCCGATGTCACCTTGGCCGCGCGCTGGAGCCTGTACATCTACGGGCTGGAAGACGGCAACAAGAGCAACGTGCTGCTGAAACGGGAATCCATTGCTCAAAACGAAGCGTATTTTGCCGATGCGTTGAAAGCGCAGATCGCCGAATTGCGTGCAGCCGGCGCCCAGGTCTGGTTGTTCAAGGAAGTGCCGCAGCAGCGCAAGGGCACCATCGAGAGATTGAGCAGCCTGGCGCGGGTCGGGCGTTCGGCGGCAGAGGTTGGGCGGCCGGCGACGGAGCTCGATGCGCGACAGGCGTTCATCAATCAGCTGTTCGCCACCCTCAGCCAAGCGGATGCGGGCGTTCACCTGATTGATCCAAAACCGCTGCTGTGTGAGGGCGGCCTGTGCCGTGCCGAAGTTGACGGGCGTTCGCTGTACAAGGACGAGGATCACCTGTCGGATCTGGGCGGCGAGAAGATGCAGCCGCTGTTCGCGCCGGTATTCCGCGCAACACCGCGCATTTGAGTTGGACACAAGCTGCCGTCTGCGGTCAGAGCAGGTAGGATGTGCATCTATTTGGTGAGTGGCCGGGTTAATGAAATTCAAGGATCTACGGGATTTCGTGCAGCAGCTTGAGCAGCGCGGAGAGTTGAAACGCATTCAGGTGCCTATTTCCCCTGTACTGGAAATGACCGAAATCTGCGACCGGACCCTGCGCGCCAAGGGGCCAGCGCTGCTGTTCGAAAAGCCGACGGGTTTCGACATTCCGGTGCTCGGCAATCTGTTTGGCACGCCTGAGCGGGTGGCCATGGGCATGGGCGCCGAATCGGTGTCCGAGCTGCGGGAAATTGGCAAGCTGCTGGCCTTTCTCAAGGAGCCCGAGCCGCCCAAGGGCCTGAAAGACGCCTGGTCCAAGCTGCCCATCTTCAGAAAAGTCATCGCCATGGCGCCGAAAGTCGTCAAGGACGCCCCGTGTCAGGAGATCGTGATCGAAGGCGACGACGTCGACCTCGGCATGCTGCCGGTACAGACCTGCTGGCCCGGCGATGTGGGCCCGCTGATCACATGGGGCCTGACGGTCACTCGCGGGCCTAACAAGGAACGGCAGAATCTGGGTATCTACCGCCAGCAGGTGATCGGCCGCAACAAGGTGATCATGCGCTGGCTTAGCCACCGCGGCGGCGCGCTGGATTTCAAGGACTGGTGCGACAAACACCCGGGTCAACCATTCCCGGTCTCGGTGGCCTTGGGCGCAGATCCCGCTACTATCCTCGGCGCCGTGACGCCGGTGCCTGACAGCCTGTCCGAATACGCATTCGCCGGCCTGCTGCGTGGCAACCGTACCGAATTGATCAAGTGCCGTGGCAACGACCTCCAGGTCCCGGCCAGTGCAGAGATTGTCCTCGAAGGCGTGATTCATCCCGGCGAAATGGCCGATGAGGGTCCGTACGGCGACCACACCGGCTACTACAACGAGGTCGACAGCTTCCCCGTCTTCACGGTCGAGCGCATCACCCACCGCATCAAGCCGATTTACCACAGCACCTACACGGGTCGGCCGCCTGACGAGCCCGCCATTCTGGGCGTCGCGCTGAATGAAGTGTTCGTGCCGATCCTGCAGAAGCAGTTCCCCGAGATCGTCGACTTCTACCTGCCGCCCGAGGGTTGCTCGTACCGCATGGCGGTTGTGACGATCAAGAAACAGTATCCCGGCCATGCCAAGCGCGTGATGTTGGGCGTCTGGTCGTTTCTGCGACAGTTTATGTACACCAAGTTCGTTATCGTCACCGACGACGACATCAATGCCCGTGACTGGAATGACGTCATCTGGGCGATCACCACGCGCATGGACCCCAAGCGCGACACGGTGATGATCGACAACACGCCAATCGACTACCTCGATTTCGCCTCGCCGGTCTCCGGCCTGGGTTCGAAAATGGGGCTCGATGCCACGCATAAATGGCCGGGCGAAACCACCCGTGAATGGGGTCGCGCTATCGTCAAGGACGAAGCGGTGACCCGCCGGATCGATGAAATCTGGACTCAGCTGGGAATTGATTGATGCGTGTAACCTTGCAGCCATCGGGCGCGGTCATCGAGACATTGCCGGGCGAGCGGATCCTCGACGCCGCTCAGCGTCTGGGCTACGAATGCCCTCAAAGCTGTCGCAACGGCAATTGCCACATCTGTTCCGCGCTGCTGGTCGAAGGCAGCGTCGAGCAGGGCGGAGAGATCCGCAACCACGGCGAAATCTATACGTGCCTGGCGGTGCCGCAGGAAGACTGCGTCGTGCTGTGGGACAGTGTGCTGGCGCTCGGCGAGTTGCCGGTGCGCACGTTCGCCTGCCAGGTCAGCGAATGTGTGGAAGTCGGCGGCGATGTCTGGCGCGTGATGCTCCGTGCGCCTGCGGGCAAACCGCCGCGTTATCACGCTGGTCAGTACCTTATGATCCATCGGGACGATGGCGAGAAATCGGCATTCTCCATGGCCTCGGCGCCGGAGAGCGGGCGAGATCTGGAATTTCACGTGCTCGCCCGCGAGGCCAGTGCGCAAAATCTGATCAAGCAGTTGCAGCGCGATGGCATGGCGCGAGTTGACCTGCCCTTTGGTGATACTCACTTGGGCGAACTGCCCGATGGCCCGCTGGTATTGATCGCGGCAGGCACCGGTATGGGGCAGATGCACAGCCTGATCGAGCATTGCCGCTCAAAAGGCTTTCCATATCCGGTGCATGTGTATTGGGGAATGCGCCGTCCGGAAGATTTCTATCAGCTCAGGCATTGGGATGAATGGCAGACGCTGCCCAACCTTTTCCTGCACAGGGTCGTCAGTGATCTGTGCGGTTGGGAAGGGCGCTGCGGCATGCTGCACGAGGCGGTCTGCGAGGACTTCAGCGATCTGAAGTCGCTTTATGTGTACGCCAGCGGTTCACCGGCGATGGTCTATTCGACCCTTGATGCGCTGGTGCTGGCTGGCATGGATGCGCATCAGATGCGTGCCGATGTTTTCGCTTACGCGCCGAGGCCCTGAAGCGCAGCCACTCGCCGAGCTGGATGTGGACAGTGTATTGCATGGCTGTTTGTCAGATATCGGTTTTTCCGGCGTGACCCATGCGCCGGTGGCCGAGTCACAACGTCACACTGCCTGCGATGCCGTCTGATTGTTCATTCGTTGTTGCCAGACCCGTTTCATGAGTGTTCAGCGTTGCACCGGCGTCAGCCTTGCCGGTGGGGGGAACCAGATGGGGAATCAAATCAATATCCTGGCGGGAGCTGTCCATGACGGCCTGGGGTTGTCCTACCCGCCGGTCATCGATCTTGGGCCGAAGCTCACCCGAGAACAGCTGCTTGCCTCCATCCACGCCACGATGAGCCGTCACCAGGGCGGCCCGATCTGGTTGTTCGCGTACGGATCATTGATCTGGCGGCCCGAGTGCAGCGCCGTCGAGCGTCAGCGCGGTCGGGTCCACGGCTATCATCGCGGCCTCTATCTCTGGTCCCATGAACATCGCGGCACCCCCGAGCAGCCGGGCCTGGTCTTCGGTCTGGATCGAGGCGGCTCCTGCAGCGGATTCGCCTACCGATTGCCCGAAGACAATATTGACGAATCGCTGCTGGCGTTGTGGCAGAGAGAAATGCCGTTCCCGTCCTACCGCCCACACTGGCTCAACTGCCGACTTGAAGACGGCAGCAAGGTGCAGGCTTTGGGATTTGTGCTGGAGCGGCATTTGCCCAGTTACGCCGGCAACCTGCCCGACAGCGTGCTCACCCAAGTGCTGGCCAATGCCAGCGGGCGATACGGGACCACGTGGGAATACGTCGAACAAACCATCCACGCACTGCGCACCCACGCCATGCCGGACCTGAGCCTGGAAGCGCGGTTCAAGCGGTGTAAACCGGTGTTGTTGGCGATATAGCATTTGGTCACGATCTTCCGGTCAGGCTTGCGCGCGAGACGCTAGACTGCATCGAAACCCCCTGAGGAGTTAATCATGAGTGCTCGGCTTTCTCCGCTTGTGTCGGAGTTCGAATCAGAAGAGCAGGCTGCGCGCTACGACGCTTGGCTCCGTGCCAAGGTGCAGGCTTCGGTAGATGACCCACGACCTAACGTCGCGCATGATGAAGTCATGGCAAAACTGAAAGCGAGACTGGCCGCCAAGCGCGACAAGCGTAGCGATGATCGTTGATTGGCGCCCGGAGGCAGTCGCCGATCTGTGGGAGATACTTGAGTATATTGATGAGCGAAATCCACAAGCGGCGGAGGAGCTTTATGCTGAAATTGAGAGAGCTACTTCAGCACTGCCTGAGCATCCTTACCTTTACCGCTTAGGTCGCGTGCTCAATACCCGCGAAATCATTGTCCACCCCAATTACCTGGTTATTTACCGACTAACAGATCGGATCGAGATCCTGAGCGTCCTTCACGCTCGCCAGCAATTCCCTTGAACAGACGTGGCTTGATCAGCGCACTGACCAAGCCTTTTCCGTTTGAGACTTAAGCCATTTCCTCTCGCGACTGGCTCGCCACCCGCGTATGGCGCAGCGTCGGCACCAGGAACGCTATCGCGAGGATGCAAGCGGACACCAGCAGCACGAAGCCGCCGTCCCAGCCGAAGTGGTCGACTGTGTAGCCCATCAGGGCGCTGGCGGCGACCGAACCACCGAGATACCCGAACAGGCCAGTGAATCCCGCTGCCGTGCCGGCTGCTTTCTTCGGTGCCAGCTCAAGGGCCTGCAAGCCGACCAGCATGACCGGGCCGTAGATCAGAAAGCCGATCGAGACCAGCGCAATCATGTCGACGGTGGGGTTGCCGGGCGGATTGAGCCAGTAGACCAGCGTCGCAACGGTCACCATTGCCATGAATACGATGCCGGTCAGGCCACGGTTGCCACGGAAGATCTTGTCGGACATCCAGCCGCACAGCAACGTGCCCGGAATACCTGCCCACTCATAGAAGAAGTAGGCCCACGACGTTTTGTCGACGTCGAAGTGCTTGGCTTCTTTCAAGTACGTTGGCGCCCAGTCCAGCACGCCGTAACGCAGCAGGTAAACGAACACGTTGGCCAGCGCGATGTACCAGAGCATTTTGTTGCGCAGGACGTATTTGACGAAGATCTCTTTGGCGGTGAATTCCTCTTCGTGGCTCGCGTCGTAGCCTTCCGGGTAGTCGTTCTTGTATTCCTCGACCGGCGGCAAGCCCACGGACTGCGGGGTATCACGCATGGTGACGAAGGCGAAGAGAGCGACAAACAGGGCAACCGCCGCAGGCACATAAAATGCGGCGTGCCAGTCGTTGGTCCAGCCGAGTCCGAGCAGGAAAAGCGGGCCGATCAAGCCGCCGCCGACGTTGTGCGCCACGTTCCACACCGACACGACGCCGCCACGTTCCTTCTGCGACCACCAGTGCACCATCGTGCGTCCGCTCGGCGGCCAGCCCATGCCCTGGGCCCATCCGTTGATGAACAGCAGAATGAACATGATCGTCACGCTGGACGTCGCCCAGGGTGCGAATCCGAACACGAACATCACCAGCGCGGAAATCACCAATCCGAAAGGCAGGAAGTAACGCGGGTTGGAGCGATCCGACACCAGCCCCATGAGGAACTTCGAAAGGCCGTACGCAATGGCGATCGCCGAGATCGCCAGCCCCAGTTGACCGCGGGTATATCCCTCATCGATCAGGTAGGGCATGGCCAGCGAGAAGTTCTTGCGCAGCAAATAGTAGCCGGCGTAGCCGAAGAAGATGCCGGCGAAAATCTGCCAGCGAAGGCGGCGGTAGGTGGAGTCGACACGCTCCGCAGGCAGCGGAGCCTGATGCGCGGCAGGACGGAAAAAGGCAAACATCGGGACACTCCATTTATTTTTTTGTTATGCGAATCCGAATATTACATTTTCGTTACAGAAAATAGGAAGGCTTCTCATCGGATAAAAAGGGCGTAAATGCGGGGCGGGAGGGAATTCCTTTGCGAACATCGCGTTTGTGCAGTGCTGCGCGCAGGTGGGTTTCAATGCGTGGGACAGGTAAAGTGCGCGCTCATGGGCTCACGATTGGCAAACCGACATGCAGTCACCCCCGCTTGGGATTCGGAATCAAAAGATCATCATTCTGTGCCGCGATGTCGGCGGATACCTTGGCCGGCTCAGCCACTTTCTCGGCAAGTCGAACGACGTGGTGTTCATTGACCTGACCCAAGGCGGGAAGGAGCTGTTCTGGCTTCCGGGAAAGATGCGGCGATGGCTGAAGAAGTACCTGATTATTCGGCGTGCTCGGGATGCGATCCGGGCAGCAGGGAGCGTCGATGCATTGCTGGTGGTGAACCCGAGCCAGCTGGATCAGGGTCTGGTCCAGCTGGCGCAGTCCGCCGCGAAGTTGACCATTGCGTACTTGTCAGACGGAATCGCACGGCTGTCCATGCCGCTCGATCAACTGGCGACCTTTGACAAGGTCTACACCTTCGACAGTGCCGATGCCCGCGAGTACCAGCTGCGCAAGCTCTACAACTACATCTACGAAGAGCACGCCGATTTCAAAACGACGTCCGACTTCAAGGCGTTCGTCGTGATGGGCGGCAAGCACCGCGTTGATGTGCTTGGCCGAGTGGCTCAAGCGTTTGAACAGCTGGGCTACACCACCACCTGCAAATTTCTGGTGCAGAGCAAACCAGTGCCCGGAGCCAGTCCATTACTGACCTTCTTCCGCCAGCGCATGGACATTGATGAAACGGCCGAATACGTCAGGCGTTCGGAAATCCTGATCGACATCGTCCGGCCGGGCCACGCGGGTTTGAGCTTCCGTTTTTTTGAGGCGCTGCTCTACCGCAAGAAAATGATCACCAACAATCCATCGGTGGCGGATTACGACTTCTACGATCCGCGCAACATCCTGATCATCGACAGCGATCACCCCGTTATCCCTGACGCTTTCATTAACGGGGAATACGTGGACCCGCCCGAAGAAGTCGTGCAGCGGTACAGCATGGCCAGTTGGGCGAACGAGGTGTTCAGTCCGCCCCCGGCTAGCCCGCACCGGTCACCCGTTACCGAGCCTTAAGCATTCGGCAGGGTTGCTTTGGCGCTCGGCGAAGGCTTACGCAGGAACGGGTGCTCGATGCACCAGTACGTTGCGACGCTGATGCTGCTGGTCAGCAGGATGATCAACGGTAAGTACAGCGCGTAGCTGAGCGGGTCCGGCATTGCGAAGTCGTACGCGCCCAGCAGGCTGAACACGCTGTAGATGACGATGCCGTGCAGCAGGTAAATGCTGAAGCTCGCTTCGCCCAGAATCTTCAACCCTCGAATCTCTAGCACCCCGTGCAAGCTGTTGCCGAGTACGAACAGCGCAAATGGAATGCCGAGGATCAGCATTTGCAGCGTTGAATACGATTTGAGCTTCAAGCAGATCAGCAGTATCGCGACCGCTACCAACGTGCAGCGTACGCCCGTGAAGTTGATTTTCCACTGGCGCATCCGGTCTTCAAAGACCGCCACCGCGATGCCGACAGCAAACAGTTTGATGAACCGGTTGTGAAAATGATGGTGGTACTCGCCCCACAGGCACGCCAGCGCAATCAGCGCGACCACGACGGCCATGCCGGGGAGCTTGCGTCGAAGCAGGCAATACAGCACCGGCAGCGACAGGTAGAAGACCGCTTCATAGAGCAGCGTCCACTGCACCGAGGCGTTGATACGCACGGTGTCCGGAAAACCACTGAGGGGGCTGCCGATGAAAATCACCCATCGCCCGAGCGCCTTGATCGTGGCCATGACCGGCGCACTGATGCCTGCGGACTGGTACAGCGCGATGGCCGTAATCAGCGCGACGCTGAAGAGGTACATCGGGAAGATTCGCCGTACCCGTGACGACAGAATCTGACGCCATTTCGGCTCGCTTCGGTAGATCTTCGCGGTAAACAAATAGCCCGTGATCATGAAGAACAACGACACCGGTACCGTGCCCATGTTGTTCAGCACGCGGCTGTCCGTGGTTTCCCAAACGCCGTTGACGTGCCAGTAATAACTGACCATGAAGTGGTGAACAATGACTGCGGTTGCGAGCACGCCTCGCAGCCCGTCCAGCGACGAAACGCGATGGAGCGCGTCTCTGGAGAGGATCGGCAGTCGCCGGGTGGCGAAGCAAAATATCGCGATCGACAGCGCGTACAACGTGATCAAAAGCAGAGTGACGGTCATCAACACGGGTCCGCAGTTCGTATGGGAGTCGATACCGAATGACTCGTGTTCGGTATGTATCGGCCGTGAAATATACGGAACACATCAGGCGCCGTCGCGGGTTGTTTAGCGGCGTGTTGATTTTGGGACCGATCCTACGCAGCCCTGGGAAGTCATTAGCTATTGCCGCCGGAGACAAGCGCACAAAATGCGCGCCAGCCTTTTGCACCCGCGCAGGAGGCAGACTGGAAGAAGCGCGCAGGTGATGGCAGTGATGAGCAAGTGGGTTTTATGGCTGATGTTCGCTGTATGTATCGGCGCCCGTGCAGATGAGCAGAGTGTGGAGTTTGATTACCGCAGGGCGCCTGCCTGGCCGTATTCGCTTTCAAAATCGGGAATATCCGGGTGGGTCGTCTACGACCTAGTGGCGCACCATGATGGACGGGTTTCCGAGCCTGAGGTGCTGGACAGCTCGCATCCTCTGTTTTCCCTCGCCGTCGTAAACGTGGTGCCAACGTGGCGCGTAAAACCCTGGGTCGTCAGTGAGCAGCGTCCGGCAGTCATTCCGCTGCGTCAGGAGCATTACTTCGTCCACCCGCGTGAAGGAAATGCCGCCGTGCCTTGGCTGCATCGGAGTCTGCGCCACCTGTCCTGCGCGAAATTCAACAACCGCTTCGAAGACTTCCAGCAAAACTCGTCTGATCTTGAGCAGGTGGAGATGAGCGTGTTCCGGCACACCTACAGTGTGCTCGCGAGGGTGGCGACTTACAGAAAGCTGGCCGACGAGCAAAGGTTCGCGCTGGGGGATGCGCTGGCAGATGCAGTTCCGGGGATCATTCAGCGCTGCCGGGCGACTCCGGAACTGCGTTACAAGGACGTGTCGCCTGATCAAGTGAGGAGGATGCTGTGAGCCGTGCAGAGAACTGCGCAAAGTGAGTTCCGTTTCTTCAGAACAGGTCGATCCCAATGCACGCTACCTGACGCTAACCACCACCTTGCCCACCGCTTTTCTCTGCGCCAGCGATTCAATCGCTTCCCCGGCTTGCTCCAGCGGGTAAATCTTCGACACCAGCGGCTTCAACTTGCCTTCGCTGAACCAGGTGAACAGTTGCTGGAAATTCGCCGCATTGTCTTGCGGCTGGCGTTGGGCAAATGAGCCCCAGAACACGCCTACAACCGAGGCACCTTTCAACAGCGCGAGATTGACCGGCAGTTCGGGAATACGGCCACTGGCGAAGCCGACCACCAGCAATCGGCCGTTCCAGGCGATGCCGCGAACGGCTTGATCAAAAAGGTCACCGCCCACAGGGTCATAGATCACATCGACGCCGTTGCCGCTGGTGAGGCGTTTGATTTCATCCTTCAGATTGCTTTCGCTGTAATTGATCAACTCGTCGGCGCCTGCGGTTTTGGCGACCTCAAGCTTGTCTGCGCTGCTGGCGGCGGCGATCACGCGAGCGCCCATGGCTTTGCCGATCTCAACCGCGGCGAGGCCGACGCCCCCCGATGCGCCGAGGACGAGGAGCGTTTCGCCTGCCTGCAGATTGGCGCGCTGTTTAAGGGCGTGCATGGAGGTGCCGTACGTCATGCTGAAAGCAGCAGCGGTGGTGAAGTCCATCGTTTCGGGGATGGGCAGGACGTTGTAACCGGCCACGGCGATCTGTTCGGCGAAGCTGCCCCAGCCGGTCAGCGCCATCACCCGGTCACCGACACGAACATGGCTGACCTTTTCGCCGACAGCCGTCACGACGCCCGACGCTTCACCTCCGGGCGAAAACGGAAAAGGCGGCTTGAACTGGTATTTGCCTTCGATAATCAGCGTGTCCGGGAAGTTGACCCCGGCAGCGTGCACGTCCAGAAGAATCTCGTTTTTCTTCGGCTCCGGGCTGGGAATTTCCTCCAGCACCAGATCTGCAGCGGGACCGAAGGCTTTACACAGCACGGCTTTCATCGAGGGCTATTCCTTTTTCGGGGATGGCCGATAAGTACAGGTAGCGAGGTTGTGGGGTCAATGAGCATGGCCCGGCCTGATAGGCGTGCATAAGCTGAAGTAAGCTATGCGGCAAAACGGATTGAGGAGCGGACTGTGAAAGCGTGGATTGTTATGTTGATGGCATTGTCGATGCCGGTTGTAGCGCTGGCCGAAGAGGGCGGCGAGAAAGAAGATCCAAACAAGGTTTCCTACGTGGCGTTGACGCCACCCTTCGTGGGCAACTACGCGCTGGACGGTAGCCCGAAGCTGCACGTCTACAAGGCCGACGTCGCCTTGCGCGTGACCGGCGCCGAAGCGCAGAAACTGGTGAAGCAGAACGAGCCGCTGATTCGCAACCAGTTGGTGGCGTTGTTCACTCAGCAAACGGTAGACAGCATGGGCAACGTCGATGCCAAGGAAAAACTGCGTCAGGAAGCGCTGAAGCAGACCCAGCAGGTATTGACCCAGGAAACCGGCAAGCCCGTCGTTGATGACCTGCTGTTCAATAACTTTATCGCCCAGTAAATCGCGGCATTCTGAACTCAGCGCAGGCCCAGTACGGCGGCCCATTGTTCGTCCGTCACTGGCATGACGGACAAGCGGCTGCCTTTCTGCACCAGTGGCAATTGCTCAAGGGCAGCTTGCTGCTTCAGAAATCCCAGTCCCAGCACCTTCGGAAATGCCTCGACGAAAGCCACATCAAGGGCGCTCCAGGGATTTTTCTCCTCGGTGGCTTTGGCATCGAAGTAGTGGCTTTTCTCGTCCAGCGCGGTGGGATCGGGGTACGCGGACTTAACGATTTCTCCAATGCCGGCGATCCCGGGCTCGGGGCAGCTGGAATGGTAGAAAAAGAACTGATCACCCACGGCCATCGCGCGTAGAAAGTTCCGCGCCTGATAGTTGCGGACACCGTCCCAGCGTGTCTGACCGAGCTTTTTAAGCCCGCTGATCGAGAGCTCGTCGGGCTCGGATTTCATCAGCCAATAGGCCATTTACAAGGCTCCTGAACAGGTGTTGGGAAAGTTGTCCTACGTTTTGATGACAACCCGACAGTCGGCTGGCGTCAGTATTTGCGTGTTGCGTCACGTTGCCGCAGAATGCCGGCATTTTAAGGGCTGCACGATCTGGCAGCCTGTTTAAACGTTATCGATTTTAGATTCTGATTCGTTACAAAGGGGACGATGAATGCGACGCAAGCCGGATGTACTGTGGGTTTTGGCAATTTTGTTCGGCTTGGGAATCGTCACCACCGGTTACGCGCAAAGTCTGTGGGCCGCCAAGGCAGACGCGCCGGTTGAAATCACTCAGCAACAGCAGCCAATGTCCCGCCGCTAAACCGCTTTCGCAGCGCGCTTTCCTCTCAGGAGCGCGCCTTGCTGACAATTCACCCCGCCACATACCAGCGCTTATCCGTCACCGTTCCTGCCAGCGGAACATCCCAACTGGCGACCACCAGCTTCGCGACTTTCTGACACTCATGGGCCAGTCCCAGCAGCACCGGCTTGCGCCAGGTTTTACGACGCGCGAGATAAGCCAGGCTGCGGTCATAAAAGCCGCCACCCATGCCAAGACGTCCGCCTTGCGGATCGAATCCCACGAGTGGCATCAACACCAGGTCCAGTGTCCAGATCTTGCGCTGTCGCTTGGCATTGATGCGTGGCTCGGGGATGCGGAACCGGTTCGGCTTGAACTTCTCCCCTGGATGCACGCGCTGGAACACCATTTTCGTTCGCGGCCAGGCGCTCAGCACTGGCAGGTAGGTGGCCTTGCCGCGTTTTTGAGCGGCACGAAGCAGCAGGCGCGGGTCGATCTCACCGTCCATCGGAAGATAGAGAGAAACGTGCCGGGCGCGGCGAAACAGAGGGTTTTGCGCAAGTTGACGGTACACACCCTGCGCCGCCTGTCGCTGTTCTGCCGGGCTGAGCGCGCGACGATTATGGCGAAGCAGCCGACGCAACTGTGGGCGAGTGAGGCTTGAAGGATCTGGGAGGGGAGCGGCGCCGGATGAGGTCATGCTGGCGGGTCCGTAAGGCTTTGGAAGATGATGTCGTGTAATCAGGCAGATTCACGATGCCCACCGCCAGACGGGACGCCTGGCGATGGGTAGAAGGTTCGAGACTCCCCGACGAACCGCTGTCGGTGTAGCCCTTGAACCCGAAAGTTCAAGGTGGAGATTGCAGGAGGTTTTAAGGCTTTCCGTCGAGCGGACATGCACACCAACCCCAACGTGCAACCCCCGTGGTTGTGCGTATCGGCTCAGGGACATGACCGACTGGCAAGCACTCCAGGGAGCGGTGGCAAGTATACCGAATCATGTCCGAACAATCAGCCTTGTGCTTTATCCGAATCCGTGGCAAGGACCAGGTCTACACGGTCCAGCAAATCGCGAACCTGCTCGCTATTGGCACCATTTGTCTGGGCCTTTGCGGGTGGTAGTTCCTGTTTGTGCAGAAGGTCATGGGTAATGTTCAGTGCGGCCATCACCGCAATACGGTCGGCGCCGATGACTTTGCCGCTGCTGCGGATCTCGCGCATTTTGCCGTCCAGATAACGCGCGGCGCTGACCAGATTGGTGCGCTCCTCTTGCGGGCAGATGATCGAATATTCTTTGTCGAGGATTTGCACGGTGATGCTGTTGCCATTACTCATGAGTCTTGCTCCAGGGCCTTGAGGCGCGAAATCATGGACTCGACCTTTTGCCGGGCGATTTCGTTTTTTTCAATGAGTTGAGCGCGTTCCTCGCGCCAGGATTTTTCCTGAGCTAATAGGAGTCCGTTTTGACTTTTTAGTTGCTCGACACGATTGATCAATAACTCCAGTCGAGCCATCAGCGCTTGCAGGTCGTTGTCTTCCATTGTTTTCCACTGATTACTTTCAGATGAGTGGTGCAGGCGCTGGCGTCTGGATTCGCCCCGGACATCGCCTGATAGCTTGGGCGCGTCTGCCGGTGCTACGATACAAGGCCTTCATTCTAGACATTGCGCCGCCTGGCGCCTAGTTGCCCATGCCTATTCAGAATTCCCCGTACAACGGCTTCGCCACCCTGCTTACCAGCAGTGGTCATCACGTATCGCCTGCCGAATTGCACGGCCTTTTGCTCGGTCGCAGTTGCGCCGGCGCAGGCTTTGATGCTGAGGAGTGGCTGGCCGACGCTCACCTGCTGCTGGAAACAGAGCCTGACGACAAAGTGCGCCAGGCCCTGATCGGCCTGCAGGCAATGGTCAAAAGCGAACTGACCGGCGACGACATGACCGTCGTGTTGCTGTTGCCCGGCGATGATGAGCCTCTGGCTACGCGCACCGCCGCCATGGCCCAGTGGTGCCAGGGTTTCCTCAGCGGCTTTGCCCGGGTCGGTGGTCAGTCGCTGAGCGATGATGCCAGGGAAGTGCTGCAAGATCTGGCTGCCATCGCTCAAGTCCACGATGCGCTCGACGAGTCCGAAGACGGTGAGAGCGACTACATGGAAGTGATGGAATACCTGCGCGTTGCGCCGTTGCTGCTGTTCACCGAGTTCAACCAGAAAACCGACGCCGAAGACGAAGCCAAGCCGTCTTTGCACTGACAGCGCGTCATCGCTGCTTCGGCCATGCCGCCCTGCGCGGCGGTGGCCGAAGCGCACCTCCCGGAGTACCGCACTTGCCCATGATTCATATCCCGAAAGCCGAATATGCCCGCCGCCGCAAGGCGTTGATGGAGCAGATGGAGCCCAACAGCATCGCCATTCTGCCAGCGGCGGCTGTGGCCATTCGGAACCGGGACGTTGAACATGTGTACCGCCAGGACAGCGACTTTCAGTACCTGAGCGGCTTCCCCGAGCCCGAAGCGGTGATCGTGCTGATCCCCGGCCGCGAGTACGGTGAGTACGTCCTGTTCTGCCGCGAGCGCAATCCCGAGCGCGAGTTGTGGGACGGCCTGCGCGCGGGTCAGGACGGCGCGATGCGCGAGTATGGCGCCGACGACGCCTTCCCGATCACCGACATCGACGACATCCTGCCCGGCCTCATCGAGGGTCGCGATCGGGTGTATTCGTCCATGGGCAGCAATCCTGAATTCGACCGACATGTGATGGAGTGGATCAATGTCATCCGCTCCAAGGCGCATCTGGGTGCGCAGCCGCCGAAAGAATTCGTTGCGCTGGATCACCTGCTCCACGACATGCGCCTGTATAAATCGGCGGCCGAAGTGAAAGTGATGCGTGAGGCCGCGCAGATCTCGGCCCGGGCCCACGTGCGGGCGATGCAAGCCAGTCGCGCCGGGCTCTACGAGTTCAGCCTGGAAGCGGAGCTTGATTACGAATTCCGCAAGGGCGGCGCCAAGATGCCGGCCTATGGCTCCATCGTCGCGTCGGGGCGCAACGCCTGCATCCTGCACTATCAGGAGAACGACGCGCCGCTTAAAGACGGCGACCTGGTGCTGATCGATGCCGGTTGCGAGATCGACTGCTACGCCAGTGACATCACCCGTACCTTCCCGGTCAGCGGCAAGTTCTCCGCCGAACAGAAAGCGATTTACGAGGTGGTGCTCAAATCCCAGGAAGCGGCGTTTGCGGCGATCAAACCCGGCAATCACTGGAATCAGGCCCACGAGGCGACGGTTCGGGTTATCACCGAAGGCTTGGTTGAACTCGGGCTGCTGCGAGGCGCGGTGGATGAACTGATTGCCGCCGAAGCGTACAAAGCTTTTTACATGCACCGCGCCGGACACTGGCTGGGCATGGACGTGCACGATGTCGGCGAATACAAGGTCGGCGGCGAGTGGCGCGTGCTGGAGGCCGGGATGGCGCTGACGGTCGAGCCCGGCATTTATGTGTCCCCGGACAATCAGACCGTTGCCAAGAAGTGGCGCGGGATTGGCGTGCGAATCGAGGATGACGTCGTGGTGACCAAAAAAGGCTGTGAAATCCTGACGGGCGACGTGCCAAAAACCGTTGCCGACATTGAGGCCCTGATGGCCGCTGCGCGAACCCAAGCCGCATGAGCCGCTTTAATCTGGCCATCGTCGGCGGCGGGCTGGTCGGCGCAAGCCTCGCTCTCGCCCTGCAAGCCGGGGCGAAGGCGCGGGGCTGGAAAATTGTCCTGATCGAGCCGTTTGCGCCTGGCGACACGTACCAGCCCAGCTATGACGCGCGCTCTTCGGCGCTGTCTTTCGGCGCGCGGCAGATCTACGAGCGCCTGGGCCTGTGGCAGCAGATCAGCCGCCGCGCCGAGCCCATTCTCAAAATTCACGTTTCCGACAAAGGCCGGTTCGGCGCTGCGCACCTGTCTTCGATGGAGGAAGGCGTTCCGGCCCTGGGCTATGTGGTTGAAAACGCCTGGCTTGGCCAATGCCTGTGGCAGGCGCTGGACAAGGACGTGATCAGTTGGCGGGTGCCGGCTGAGGTCACGCACATGCAGGCGCTGCCCGATGGCTACCAACTGACCCTGAACGACGAAACTCAGCTCACTTGCGATCTGGCGGTGCTGGCCGACGGCGGCCGCTCCAGCCTGCGCGAGCAGTTGGGCATTGCCGTGCGGAACACGCCGTACGATCAGAGCGCCCTCATTGCCAACATCACGCCGGGAGATCCACACGGTGGTGAGGCCTTCGAGCGGTTTACCGAAAATGGCCCCATGGCGTTGTTGCCGCTTCCGGACAACCGCTGCGCACTGGTCTGGACGCGCACCGGCAATGACGTTCAACGGCTGATGGCGCTGGACGACCGACGCTTTCTGGAAGAACTGCAGGGCGTCTTTGGCTACCGTTTGGGTGCGCTGAAACAAGTGGGTGCGCGGCATAGCTATCCGCTGGCGTTGATCGAGGCCGAAGAGCAGATCCGCTCCCATCTGGTGGTGCTCGGCAACGCGGCCCACAGTCTTCATCCAATTGCGGGGCAGGGCTTCAACCTGTCGCTGCGTGATGCGGCCTCCCTGGCCGAATCACTGCTCGCCAGCGAAGCGCCGCTGGGCGAGCTGTCGACGCTGCAGGCCTACCGCGAGCGCCAGCGCGTTGATCAAAAACTGACCGTCGGCTTTTCGGATCAAGTCACCCGGCTGTTCAGCAGTCAGCAATCCCTCGTCACGGCAGGCCGCAACTTGGGCCTCCTGGGCCTGGATCTGCTGCCGTCCGCCAAGAGCTGGTTCGCCCGTCAGGCCATGGGCCTGGGAACGCGAAGCGATGTCTGAACACTCCATTCATCCGTGGCCTTCGCCACAACCGAGAACGATTTAAAGCATGGAAACGCGCGCAGATCTGCTGATTGTCGGGGCCGGAATGGTGGGGAGCGCGCTTGCACTGGCGCTGCGCGACAGTGGGCTGAACATCCTCGTGGTGGATGGTGGTCCTCTGACGGTCAAGCCGTTCGTGGCCGACGCGCCATTCGAGGCGCGGGTCAGCGCGCTGTCCATCGCCAGTCAGCGCATTCTCGAGCGGCTAGGCGTCTGGGACGGCATCGTTGCGCGGCGAGTCAGCCCCTACAGCGACATGCACGTGTGGGATGGCAGCGGCACGGGCAAGGTGCATTTTTCTGCCTCCAGCGTTCACGCCGAAGTGCTTGGGCATATCGTTGAAAACCGCGTGGTGCAGGATGCGCTGGTCGAACGCTTGCATGACAGCAACATCGGTTTGTTGGCCGATGCGCGTCTGGAGCAGATGCGTCACTCCGGCGATGACTGGCTGCTGACCCTGTCCGACGGCCGCACATTGCGCGCGCCGCTGGTGGTCGCGGCCGATGGCGCCAACTCGACCGTGCGGCGCATGACGGGCACCGCGACGCGGGAATGGGACTACCTGCATCACGCCATTGTGACGAGCGTGCGCACGGCGGATTCCCACCGCAAAACCGCCTGGCAGCGCTTTACTGACGACGGCCCGCTGGCCTTTTTGCCGCTGGACCGAGAGGGTGAGCATTGGTGCTCCATCGTCTGGTCGGTGACACCGGAGCAATCCGAGCGGTTGATGAAGCTCGATGACGAACGCTTCTGCCGTGAGCTGGAGAATGCGTTCGAAGGCTGTCTCGGGCAGGTGATCTCGGCTGATTCGCGGGTTTGCGTCCCGCTGCGGCAACGCCATGCCAAGCGCTATGTGGCGCCGGGCCTTGCGCTGATCGGCGACGCCGCACACACCATCCATCCATTGGCGGGGCAGGGCGTCAACCTGGGCTTTCTCGACGCAGCGGTGCTCGCCGAAGTGCTGCGCGGTGCGGTCGAGCGCGGAGAGCGTCTGGCCGATGAGCGTGTGTTGAGCCGTTACGAGCGTCGGCGCATGCCGCATAACCTGGCGTTGATGGCGGCGATGGAAGGCTTCGAGCGGCTGTTCCAGGCCGATGCGCTGCCGGTTCGTTTGTTGCGCAATGCCGGGCTGAAGATGGTCGATCATTCGGCAGAAGCCAAGGCGTTGTTCGTGCGCCAAGCCTTGGGGCTGACCGGGGACCTCCCCGAGTTGGCGAAGCTCTGACGGCACAGCACTTTCTGTCCGCGCGCTTCACTGTGGGACCGGCTTTAGCCGGGAAAGCGCCATTTGCTACGCCGGGAATCTGATGGCGTTGAAGCTGGCCTCCTCCCGGCTGACGCCGGTCCCACTGAAACCGCGCGCGTTCAGAGGGTTCACCGCCGGCACTCCGCAACATCCGGTAACGGCTCAATCCTGACTTCGGTTGAGATGGTAGATGCGATTCACTACCATTTCGCCTCGTTTTTCCCCTCTCTCGAATCAGGAGAACCTGCATGCAGGCGAGCAAGCGTCTTTTGGCTGCCCTGGCATTAACCGTGCTCGGCAGCACCGCCCAGGCCGCAGATGAAGTGGTGGTGTATTCCTCCCGAATCGATGAGCTGATCAAACCGGTGTTCGATGCCTACACCGCCAAGACCGGTGTGAAGGTCAAGTTCATCACCGACAAGGAAGCCCCGCTGATGCAGCGCATCAAGGCCGAGGGCCAGAACGCAACGGCTGACCTGCTGCTCACTGTCGACGCAGGCAACCTCTGGCAAGCGGAACAGATGGGTATCCTGCAGCCGTTCACTTCGCCGGTCATCGACGCGAATATTCCCCCGCAATACCGCTCTTCCACCCACAGTTGGACCGGCCTGAGCCTGCGCGCGCGGACCATCGCCTACTCCACCGATCGCGTCAAACCTGAAGAACTCACCACCTACGAAGCGCTGGCCGACAAACAGTGGGAAGGACGTCTTTGCCTGCGTACCGCCAAGAAGGTCTACAACCAGTCGCTGACCGCCACGCTGATCGAAACCCACGGCGCCGAGGCGTCTGAAAAGATTCTCAGGGGCTGGGTGAACAACCTCTCGACCGACGTGTTTTCCGATGACATCGCGGTGCTGGAAGCCATCAATGCCGGCCAATGCGACGTCGGCATCGTCAATACTTACTACTACGGTCGCTTGCACAAGGACAATCCGGACCTTGCCGTGCGCCTGTTCTGGCCCAATCAGTCGGATCGCGGCGTGCACGTCAATCTTTCCGGCATTGGCCTGACCAAGTACGCGCCCCATGCCGACGCCGCCAAAGCGTTGGTGGAATGGATGACGGGCCCCGAAGCCCAGACGATATTCGCCGGCACCAACCAGGAATTCCCGGCCAACCCGAAAGTCGCACCGTCCGAAGAAGTGGCGAGCTGGGGCGCATTCAAGGCGGACACAATCCCGGTTGAAGTGGCCGGTCGGCGGCAGGCCGAAGCGATTCGCATGATGGACCGTGCTGGCTGGAACTGATCTTTCACGAAAGACGCCCGGGTCACGCCGGTTTTGCATCCTGGTGAAGATCCTGTGGGAGTGAGCTTGCTCACGAAGACGGCATTTCAATCGCTGGAGATCTAGCGGATGTGCCGGCCTCTTCGCGAGCAAGGTGGAGCGCCACCCCGGTCGCTCCCACCGAGGGCTTCGTCAATCCGCAACTCTTCATGAGTAACCCCTTTGGCCCATTCCCCCAAGCGTCGCTGGTACCCCCTGGTTTTCACCATCGCCGCGCTGGTGCTGCTGCCGTTGAGCGTGCTGATGCTCTCCTGGCAAACCGTCGATCAGCAGATCTGGTCCCACCTCTGGGAAACCCAGATGCCACGGTTGCTGGGCAACACCCTGACGCTGGTGCTCGGCGTCGGGCTGGGCGTTACGGTCTTGGGCGTGAGTCTCGCGTGGCTGACGGCGCTGTGTGAGTTCCCGGGGCGGCGCTGGCTCGACTGGGCGCTGATGCTGCCGTTTGCCATCCCGGCGTATGTGCTGGCGTTTGTCTTTGTGGGATTGCTGGATTTCGCAGGCCCGGTGCAGACGCTGTTGCGCGAGTGGTTCGGCTCCGGCCTGCGTCTGCCGCGAGTGCGCTCGACCGGTGGCGTGATCATCGTGCTGGTGCTGGTGTTTTACCCCTACGTCTATCTGTTGGCGCGCACGGCATTCCTGGCGCAGGGCAAAGGCTTGATGGAGGCCGCCCGCATTTTGGGGCAGTCGCCGTGGCAAGCGTTCTGGCGCGTGGCATTGCCCATGGCGCGGCCGGCGATCGGTGCCGGGGTCGCGTTGGCGTTGATGGAAACCCTGGCGGATTTCGGCGCGGTGTCGGTGTTCAATTTCGACACCTTCACCACCGCCATCTACAAAACCTGGTACGGCTTCTTCAGCCTGTCGAGCGCGGCGCAACTGGCGAGCCTGCTGCTGTTGGCCGTCATGGTCCTGCTGTACGGCGAACATCGCGCACGGGGAGCGAGCCGACCGAGCAACGAGCGCCCGAGGGGCAAGGCGCTGTATCACCTGCGCGGCCTGAAAGCCGCCGCCGCCAGCACATGGTGTGGGCTGGTGTTGGCCTGTGCGTTTGTGGTGCCACTGCTGCAGTTGATTGTCTGGGTCTGGCAGCGCGGGCGTTTCGACCTCGACGAGCGCTACGCCGGGTTGATCCTGCACACGCTTTATCTGGGCGGCATCGCTGCGCTGGTCACGGTGTGCGTCGCGATGATTCTCGTGTTTGCCCGGCGTCTCGCCCCCACTCGCGCCATCCGCTCGGGCGTCAGCCTCGCCAACATCGGCTACGCGCTGCCCGGCTCTGTGCTGGCGGTGTCGATCATGTTGGCGTTCAGTTATCTCGACCGGGAACTGGTCGTGCCCTTATCCACCTGGATGGGCGGTGCTGGCCGGCCGCTTTTGCTGGGCAGCCTGGGCGCGCTCGTGCTTGCGTACCTGGTGCGCTTCATTGCGGTCGCCTACGGGCCGCTCGAGAACAGCCTGTCGCGCATTCGCCCGTCATTGCCCGAAGCCGCTCGCAGTCTGGGGGTCAGTGGGCCACGATTGTTTTTCAGGATTTATCTGCCGCTGCTCATACCCGGTACCTTGAGCGCTGCGCTGCTGGTCTTCGTCGACGTCCTCAAGGAAATGCCCGCCACGCTGCTCATGCGCCCGTTTGGCTGGGACACGCTGGCCGTGCGCATCTTCGAAATGACCAGTGAAGGCGAGTGGGCGCGTGCGGCTCTGCCTGCACTGACGTTGGTACTGGTCGGGCTGCTCCCGGTCATCGGTTTGATCAGACGTTCGGCTAAGCCGATTGGTTAGGTGCGGGGTCCCAACCTTGCGGCTACAATGCGCCGCAATCGACTCGGTCTGTCAGACAATTCCACAAATTAGCAACGGCTCCAAACCCCAATTCACGGGGGATTTGCGGGATTGCCAGTGACCGCGTCTTCGCCACGCCCGGAAGGAGAAACCCATGGGACAGCGTACGCCCCTCTTTGACCTGCACCTCGCGCTCGGCGCGAAGCTGGTCGATTTTGGTGGTTGGGACATGCCCTTGCACTACGGATCGCAGGTCGAGGAGCACCATCAGGTGCGCCGGGATTGCGGGATTTTCGACGTGTCGCACATGCATGTGCTCGATGTATCCGGCAGCCAGGCCAAGCCTTGGCTGCAACATCTGCTGGCCAACGACGTCGGCAGGTTGCAACAGACCGGGCAGGCGCTTTACAGCGCGATGCTCGACACCCACGGCGGTATCGTCGACGACATGATCGTCTACCTGACCGACGAGGGTTATCGACTGGTGGTCAACGCCGCCACCGGCGACAAGGATCTGGCCTGGATGAACGCCAACCTTGCCGGCTACGACGTGCGCGTCAGGCATCGCTCGGAGCTGGCCATGCTCGCCATTCAGGGGCCAAACGCCCGGCAGAAGATCGGCGAACTGGTCAATCAGGAACGCACCGCGCTCATCCACACCCTCAGACCCTTCGAAGGCCAGCAGGAAGGCGGCTGGTTCATTGCCCGCACAGGTTATACCGGTGAAGACGGCCTGGAGATCATCCTGCCCGCCACCGAAGCCTGCAGTTTTTTCAACGACATGGTCGGTGCCGGCATCTCGCCTATCGGTCTGGGCGCCCGCGATACGCTGCGGCTGGAAGCGGGCATGAATCTGTACGGTCAGGAAATCGACGAGCAGGTTTCGCCGCTGGTTTCCAACATGGCCTGGACGGTGGCGTGGACGCCTGAAGACCGAACGTTCATCGGGCGTGCAGCACTCGAAGCAGAGCGCGCGCGAGGCATCTCCTCAAGACTTGTAGGGCTGGTCCTCGAAGAGCGGGGCGTTTTACGCGCTCATCAGGTCGTCCGAATAGCGGAAGTTGGCGAAGGAGAGATCACCAGTGGTAGTTTCTCTCCTACGCTAAGCAAGTCGATCGCGCTGGCGCGAGTGCCGATGGCCACCGCTGACCGTGCCGAGGTGGAAATCCGGGGCAAGTGGTACCCGGTTCGAGTGGTTCGACCCGCATTCGTGCGTCACGGCAAGGCCCTGATATAACCCTGATTTGAAAGCCATCCCTGGCGGGTTTTTCCGCTGACCTGATGAAGTAGAGAGGATAAGAACATGAGCACTATTCCCGCCGAACTGCGTTTTGCCGAGAGCCACGAGTGGGCGAAGCAAGAGGGTGATCTGATCGTTGTCGGTATTTCCGATCATGCGCAGGAAGCGCTGGGTGACGTGGTGTTCGTCGAGCTGCCTGAGGTGGGTAAGGTTTTCGCGGCCCCAGGTGATCAGGCCGGTGTCGTCGAGTCGGTAAAGGCTGCGTCTGACATCTACTCGCCCGTGGCGGGCGAAGTCGTCGAGGTCAACGAGGCGCTGGCTGATGGCCCAGAGGCATTGAACGAGGCGCCATACGCGTCGTGGATCTTCAAGGTCAAGCCAGCCAATACCGCGGACCTGGGCAAGCTGCTTGATGCAGCCGGCTACAAGGCACTGATCGGCGAATAAGCCCATCGGTCCGGCACAAAAAAGCCGCTCAAGTGAGCGGCTTTTTATTGGGAGCTAGATTGGCGTTATGCGGCCAACCCGTCTCGACAGGTCTGACTTATTGCTCGGCAACCAGGTTCTTCGCCAGGATGGCGTTCGCCAGGTCCATGTCCGATGCCTTGAGGGCCGGGTTGTCCTTGCGCACCTGATCCATGGCGGCTTCCAGGTATGGGCCACGGATTTCGCCGTTGCTGGCGACGAAGCTGCCAGCGTCATCTTGTGCAGCGACGATCAGCTTGTGGTGCCGGAAGGTGAGGTAGGTGGAACCGGTTGTGGCACCAGACGAAAGTACGTCCCGCAGAAAACCGTCGGCCATTGCTGAACCGACCGGCAGGGAAAGCAAAGCTAACGTGGCTACAGCAAGTTTAAGACGCATGACGGGTACTCCGATGTTGGTTTGTTCTGAAACGATTTGATACGCCATCTCGCGTTCTAGTTCCCCATGCGCAGGGCTTCATAGCGCAACGACCTGCTAAGTCGTCTCGTCCGGGCGTTGATCAACGTTCGGAGGGTCATGGTTAATGACGGTGGGAAGTTGATCGGGCAGAGTACGGTGACTGCAATCTGCGCGGCTTCTGTGTTTGATCGGAACAACAGCTGGCGCAGCCCATCGAGATTCAAGCCGCAAAAACAATAGGAGGGCGTCATGGCTGTTCTGGAAAGTTTTCGTCTCGACGGCAGGGTGGCGCTGATCACCGGCTCCAGCGCAGGCATCGGTCTGGCGATTGCCCGGGGTCTGGCCGAAGCAGGCGCCACGGTCGTGCTCAACGGCCGCAACGCCGAGACGCTGCAATCGTCCGCTCAAGCCCTGATCGCGGAGGGGCATGCAGTTCACACGCAGAGTTTTGATGTGACGGACAGCAAGGCGGTCGCCGTTGCGGTTCAGGAAATCGAAGAACGCGTCGGGCCGCTGGAAATCCTGGTCAACAACGCCGGCATCCAACGGCGCGGGCCGCTGGCGGAGTTCGCCGAGGCGGACTGGCACGAGCTGATGCGTACCAACCTGGACAGCGCCTTCTTCGTGGGTCAGGCCGTCGCGCGCTGCATGATCCCCCGTGGGCGCGGGCGCATCATCAACATCTGTTCGGTGCAGAGCGAGCTGGGCCGACCGGGTATTGCGCCGTATACCGCGAGCAAGGGCGCGCTGAAGATGCTGACCAAAGGCATGGCGATCGACTGGGGCCCGTTCGGTCTCAACGTCAACGGGATCGGGCCGGGCTACTTCAAGACCGAGCTCAACGCTGCGCTGGTGGCCAACACCGAATTCAGCGACTGGCTGGTGCAACGCACGCCGAGCCGTCGTTGGGGCGAAGTGTCGGAGCTGGCGGGCGCGGCGGTGTTTCTCGCCTCGGACGCGGCCAGCTTCGTCAACGGCCACATCCTTTACGTCGACGGTGCCATCACGGCATCGCTGTAATCCGGAGAATGACCATGCAAGCGATTGTCTGCCATGCCGCGAAAGACCTGCGTATCGAGCCCGGCAACGAAGCGTTGCCGTTGTCTGCCGGCCAGTTGCGTGTTCGCGTTGCTCGCGGCGGTATCTGCGGCTCGGATCTTCACTACTACCAGCACGGCGGATTCGGTGCCGTTCGGCTGAAAGAGCCGATGGTCCTTGGCCATGAAATTTCGGCAGTCATCGAGGAAGTCGGCGACGCCCAGAGCGCTTTCAGCGTCGGGCAACGGATTTCCGTGTCGCCGTCACGGCCGTGCGGAGACTGCAAATACTGTCACGAAGGCCTGCTCAACCATTGCCTGAACATGCGTTTTTACGGCAGCGCGATGCCGTTTCCGCACATTCAGGGCGCCTTCCGGGAGCACTTGGTGATCGAATCGAACCAGGCCCATGTGCTGGCGCCGACCACGACGCTGGCTGAAGGCGCCCTGGCCGAGCCCCTGTCGGTCGGGCTTCACGCGATCCAGCGCGCCGGCGGCGTGTTCGGCAAGGGCGTCCTGGTGACCGGGTGCGGCCCGATAGGCAACTTGCTGATCGGCAGCCTGCGCGCGGCGGGTGCGTTGCAGATTATTGCCGCAGATCTGAGCGACAGCGCGTTGGCCTGCGCGCGCCGCATGGGTGCCAGCGAAACCCACAATCTGCGCGACGAGCCCGAAGCACTGGCGCGCTATACCGCCGACAAGGGTTATTTCGACGTGATGTTCGAGGCCTCCGGCAGTGCGCAAGCCCTGCGCGATGGCCTGACCTGCATGCGACCGCGTGGGGTTGTGGTGACAGTCGGGCTCGGTGGCGATGTGGCAATTCCGCTGAACCTAGTGGTGGGCAAGGAAATCGACCTGCGCGGTACCTTTCGCTTCCATCCCGAATTCGCCCAGGCGGTGGACTTGCTCAATCGCAAGGTGATCGACGTGACCCCGGTGATCTCCCACACCCTCGCGTTTCAGGACGCGGTCCAGGCGTTCGAGCTGGCCGGGGACAAGCAGCAAGCGATGAAAGTCGTGCTGGATTTCGGGGTGCCGGACCAGTAACTAACGCTGCTCGCTCTGCGGTGTCACGCGTAGCACCTCTTCAACCGTCGTCAGCCCCGCCGCGACCTTTTGCGCGCCGGACAACCGCAGGCTGCGCATGCCGTCCTTGAAGCCCTGGCGACGCAACGCCGTCAGGTCCAGGTCCGCCGTGATCAGCGACTTCACGGCGTCGGACATCAGCATGATCTCGTACACCCCCGCACGCCCGCGATAACCCGTGTCACGGCATTCCGCGCAACCCACTGCCCGGTGCGCGCCGCTTGGCACGGGCGCCTGCCAAGGCCGCGTCAGGGTTTGCCAGTCGACCTCATCCATTTCGATCGGCGCCTTGCAGTGCGGGCACAGCGTCCGTACCAGACGTTGCGCCATCACGCCGAGGATCGTCGCCTTGAGCAGATAATGCGGGACGCCCAGCTCCAGCAGACGGCTGATGGCGCTGGGCGCGTCGTTGGTGTGCAGCGTCGACAGCACCAAGTGACCGGTCAACGCCGCCTGAATCGCCATTTCTGCGGTTTCCAGGTCGCGAATCTCGCCGATCATGATGATGTCCGGGTCTTGCCGCATCAGCGCGCGGACGCCGCTGGCAAAGGTCAGATCGATGTTGTGCTGCACCTGCATCTGGTTGAACGCCGGCTCCACCATCTCGATCGGGTCCTCGATGGTGCAGAGGTTAACTTCCGAAGTCGCCAGCATCTTGAGCGTCGTGTACAGCGTGGTGGTCTTGCCGGAACCGGTCGGGCCGGTCACCAGAATGATGCCGTTGGGCTGGCGGGTCATGCCCTCCCAGCGACGCAGGTCATCGCCGGAGAATCCGAGCTGGTCGAAGTCCTTGAGCAGCACTTCCGGGTCAAAAATCCGCATGACCATTTTTTCGCCGAAGGCAGTGGGCAGCGTCGACAGCCGCAGCTCCACTTCGCCACCGTCAGGCGTCTTGGTCTTCACCCGGCCGTCCTGCGGCTTGCGCTTCTCGGCCACGTTCATCCGGCCCAGGCTTTTCAGACGGCTGGTGACAGCCATCGCCACTTGCGGCGGGAATTGATAAACGTTGTGCAGCACGCCGTCGATGCGGAAACGGACGGTACCGGCTTCACGGCGGGGCTCGATGTGAATATCGCTCGCCCGCTGCTGGTACGCGTACTGGAACAGCCAGTCGACGATATTGACGATGTGCGCGTCGTTGGCGTCCGGCTCCTGATCGCTGGCGCCGAGCTTGAGCAACTGTTCGAAGTTGCCCATGTTGCTGATTTTCTGATCGCTGGCGCTTGCGCCGCTGACCGATTTCGCCAACCGATAAAACTCGACGGCCAGTTTCTGCACGTCGACAGGATTGGCGACGACGCGCTTGATCGGCATCTTCAGTACGTGGGTCAGGTCGGCCTCCCACGCACTCACGTAAGGCTGCGCGCTGGCGATGGTCACCGCATCGCGATCAACGTCCACCGCGAGAATCTTGTGGCGCTGTGCAAAGGCGTAGGACATCAACGGGGTCACGGCGGCGACGTTGATCTTCAGAGGGTCGATGCGCAGGTACGGCTGGCCGGCTTGCTCAGCCAGCCAGGCGGTCAGGGTTTCGAGGTCGAGCTTCTTGCCGGGCCGCTTGTGGTTGTCGAACTGCTGGGTGGCGATGAGTTCGAGCGGGTGGGCGTGGAGATTCTGCGCGGCTCGGCGCAGCGTGAGCGCATATTCGGCGTTGTCCTGATCGAGGTATCCCTGGGCGACGAGGTCACGCAGTACTTCGTTCAGATCCAGCCAGCGGTCCTGAGATGATGAGGCGAGGACGGACATGCGGGCTCCTTGGTACGAGACGGCTTACTTCGGTGTTGAGCAAGAGTAGTCCCAAGCGTGCCAGTTGTTGCGCCCTGCCGGTAGCGAAGCGTTGCCAATATTTTCGGAGCACTCAACTGGCGGCGAGTGAGACGGCCTCGGTTACGACGTGCAAATCGCCCATGGGTTCAAGTTCGACCGAGCAAACGTTGACGAGGTTGCGCATTTTTTCACCAATCACCTGAGCGCGGTGCCACGTCATGCCACCCACCTCAACGCTCACCATCAGCATGCCTTCCCGCTGCAGCACACTGACCTGTTGGGGAATCAGGTACTGCATCGCGAACAGGTTGAGCAGCCGGCAGAGTACGTCAGCTTCCGCTTCGGCAAGGATTTGGTATCGCGACAGGCAGTGAGCGTTGCTGACCGACCAGACGTCGTGGCGAAACGGAGCAGGGCTGACGGTTTCGAAATGTGGCATGGGATACCTCCTGACAATCTCGTCGTTGCAATGGCGTTGAATGGCAGAAAGTTTTACACGCTGAAAAAGAAATTACTGGTCGAAGACGGGCTGTATTAGTCTCATCGAGACTTGTCTATGTTCAGCAATCTTATTTCGGGAATTGATTATGCGGATTGAGCTGGATGCCTATGATCGGAAGATTCTGGCGCTCCTGCAGGAGGATGCGTCGCTGTCCAGCGCGCAGATCGCCGAGCAGGTCGGCCTGTCGCAGTCGCCTTGCTGGCGGCGCATTCAGAGGCTCAAGGATGAAGGCGTGATTCGGCGGCAGGTGACACTGCTGGATCGCAAGAAAATCGGCCTGAACACGCAGATTTTTGCCGAGGTAAAACTCAACGCCCACGGTCGGTCCAATTTCACCGAATTCACCGAAGCGATCCGAGGCTTTCCCGAAGTGCTGGAGTGTTATGTGCTGATGGGGTCGGTAGACTTTTTGCTGCGCATCGTCACGCCGGACATCGAAGCGTACGAGCGATTCTTCTTCGAAAAGCTCTCGCTGGTGCCCGGGATTCAGGAAGTGAATTCGACAGTGGCGCTGTCGGAAATCAAATCGACGACGAGCTTGCCGATCAACAGATAGGATGCCAATCCGCCAGTGGGACCGGCTTTAGCCGGGAAGGCGTCGGTGGGTACACCATAAAGCTGACGGTGTGCAAACCGGCCTCTTCCCGGCTAAAGCCGTTCCTACGAAACAGCGTCAGCCGGTCTGCCAACCGCGCCAGCCGTCCCATCCATACGGCGTCTTACAACTTCAACAATGTCTTCCACGCCCGGCTTTGCAGGACGGTGATGGTTTGCTGGACGCGGGCATCGAGGATTTCATCGGTGATGTCCAGATGCGCCAGTTGTTCGAGCTTGTTCAGCTCGCCGTACAAGCGATCCAGCTCAGGCAGGTCGAGGGCCTGGCGGGCGTAATGCAGCCACACCTGAATGCGCTCGATGCGTGGCAACTGCTCCGCCAGGTCTTCCGGCTGCTGCTGGTAGCGCGGCAGGTTCAGCGCGGTCGCCTCATCACCGAGGAAACGCGGTACCCAACTGCTGAGCATTGCGTGGCCCTGACGATTGCCACGGTTGTTGCGCTCGACCGTCCAGCTGCGCGCCATCAACCAGCGCGACGTGGTCAGCGAGAACAGGCCCCAACGGGTGTCCTGCAGCTCTTCGATGAACTGCTCATGGGCAGCGGCGCGTACATCGCCATCTTCCTGGCCTGCGAGCACCAGCGTGCGCCAGTCTTCCAGCAAGGCGTCCAGCGCGGCACGCAGGTCATGGGTCGTGGCACGCGGAGCGGCTTGACCGAGGCTGCCGGCCAGCGCGCGCAGTTCAGCGAGCACTTCGACCCACTCCTGCAACAGGCTCCAGTGACCGTTGAACCGGTATTGCTCGGCCAGACGCTGACTGCTGCCGAGCAGGAACCAGGCGATGGCGCTGAACGCGTCGTCTACCGAGAGTTCGCCGTGCAGCTCGGGCGTTGGCAATTTGATGGAGTAGCTGCTGGCGTCGAACAGACGATAGCCACGTTCGGCCTTGCTGATATCGCAGGGCATCAGCGGCAGTTTCTCGGCCAGCTCTGCGGCCAGTTCCAGCAGCGCGGCAGGGTCGCCCTCGCGCAATTCCAGTTCCAGCTCGCAGATTTCTTCCTGCTGCTTGCCGGCGACCACCTTGCCCAGGTCCAGCGCTGCCTCGATCACCACCTTGGACTTGCCACGGCCCCAAGCGATTTCCGCTTTTTCGCGGACGAAATCAGTGGTGAACACCGGTTTGATGGTTTTCTTGTCCAGATCCGCCAGTTGCTCGGGCCAGCATTCGCCGTCGAGCTTCTTCAGGTCCAGCTTGGCTTTGGGCACATCCCAGTTGTATTCGTTACGCTCGGACAGGCCTGCGACGCTCTGGCCGCGAGTCTTGAGGGTCTGAATGATGGCGTCGCCGTCGCGGCGCAGGCGCAGCGCAACTTTGGCATGGGCCAGCTCACGCTCGGGGGTGTCGAAGTACTGATTGAACAGCTCCAACCGCTCCCAGCCACCCTTGTTGCGTTTCTTCAGCAACGGGTGCTCGCGCAGGGCTATGAGGGTTTCGCGGCTGACGCGGAGTTTGATTTCGGTTTCTTTCTGCATGGCCGGAGAATCCAAACGCTCTATCGCTGATAACAGGGGTCGCAGCCGGAATCGACACAGCTGCGTGGGCCGTGCAGTGTACAGGACATCAACCGTGACAGTTTATTCATGCGGGGCAATCGACCTATGATGGTCCGCGTGTCGCACCCCATCACCGGAGTCGCCTATGCCGTTGCCGTCCATGAAAGACCAGTTCGCTGCCCTGATCGCCGCGCCGTCTGTGAGCTGTACGCAGCCTGCGCTCGACCAGTCCAATCGCGCCGTCATTGATCTGCTGGCAAGCTGGTTGGGCGACCTGGGTTTTGCCTGCGACATCCAGCAGGTGAGCCCCGGCAAGTTCAATCTGCTGGCCACTTTCGGCACCGGCCCCGGCGGGTTGGTGCTGGCGGGCCACAGCGATACGGTTCCTTACGACGATGCTTTGTGGAAGACCGATCCACTGAAGCTGACCGAAGTTGACGGCAACTGGGTAGGACTGGGCAGCTGCGACATGAAGGGCTTCTTCGCCTTGGCCATCGAAGCGCTGCAGCCACTGCTCGATCAGCCGTTCAAGCAGCCGCTGATCATCCTCGCGACCTGCGACGAAGAAAGCTCAATGGCCGGAGCCAAGGCATTGGCGGCGGCGGGCGGTGTGCTGGGACGCGCAGCAGTTATTGGCGAGCCGACCCGTCTCAAGCCGGTCCGCCTGCACAAAGGCGTGATGATGGAGCGCATAGAGATTCTCGGCCGCAGCGGTCACTCCTCGGACCCGAGCCTTGGGCGCAGCGCCCTTGAAGCCATGTACGACGCCATCGGCGAGCTGAAAGGCCTGCGCCGACAGTGGCAGGAGCAATACCACAATCCGCAGTTCAGCGTTCCGCAACCGACCCTGAACTTCGGCTGCATCCATGGCGGCGACAACCCGAACCGGATCTGCGGGCAGTGCTCGCTGGAGTTTGACCTGCGCCCGCTGCCGGGCATGGACCCTGAAGTGCTGCGTGCCGCGATTCGGCAGAAACTGCAGCCCGTCGCCGAGCTGCATCAGGTGCAGATCGACTATGCGCCGCTGTTTTCGGAAGTGTCCCCCTTTGAAGAAAGCGCCGATGCGGAACTGGTGCGAATCGCAGAGCGTCTGACCGGTCATACGGCCGAAGCGGTGGCATTTGGCACCGAAGCGCCTTATCTTCAGCGCCTTGGTTGCGAAACCATCGTGATGGGGCCCGGGGACATTGCCTGTGCGCACCAGCCCGGTGAATATCTTGAAATGTCACGTTTGCAGCCTACAGTGCGTCTGTTACGCCAATTGATCGAACATTACTGCCTGGCTACCCCTTGAGTGCGCCCACGTGCTGCTGGAGTCAGGCCCTGTCTAAGAATGATCCGAAAAGGAGAGTACGCGTGTTGCGATGCCTGTTCCGACGATAAAGCTCATGCCGTCTTGAGTGTTTCTACCCTTCGTCCATCCACTACAGGCTCCTTTCGGATATGCCCGATTACGTCAATTGGCTCCGCCACGCGTCTCCTTACATCAATGCCCACCGGGATTGCACCTTCGTCGTCATGCTTCCGGGCGATGGCGTCGAGCACCCGAACTTCGGCAACATCGTCCACGACCTTGTTTTGCTGCACAGCCTTGGCGTGCGCCTCGTACTGGTTTACGGCTCCCGCCCGCAGATCGAAAGCCGCCTGCAAGCGCGCGGCCTGACGCCGCATTTCCATCACGACATGCGCGTGACCGATTTCGCCACGCTCGAATGCGTGATCGACGCCGTCGGCGCCCTGCGAATCGCCATCGAAGCGCGTCTGTCGATGGACATGGCCGCCTCGCCGATGCAGGGCTCGCGGTTGCGCGTGACGGGCGGCAACTTTGTCACGGCGCGTCCGATCGGCGTCCTTGAAGGCGTCGATTTCCAGCACACCGGCGAAGTACGCCGCATCGACCGCAAGGGCATCAGCCGGCTGCTCGACGAACGCTCTATCGTGCTGCTGTCGCCGTTGGGGTATTCGCCCACTGGCGAGATCTTCAACCTGGCCTGTGAAGACGTTGCGACGCGCGCGGCCATTGATCTGGGTGCGGAAAAGCTGCTGCTGTTTGGCGCCGAGTCAGGCTTGCTGGACGAACAGGGCCGATTGGTCCGTGAGTTGCGTCCGCAACAGGTTCCCGCGCACCTTCAGCGCCTGGGCAGCAACTACCAGGCGGAGCTGCTGGATGCGGCGGCTCAGGCCTGTCGCGGCGGTGTGGCGCGCAGTCACATTGTCAGCTACGCCGAAGACGGCGCGCTGCTCTCCGAGCTATTTACACGCACGGGCGGCGGCACACTGGTGGCGCAGGAGCAATTCGAACTGGTGCGCGAAGCGTCGATTGGCGACGTTGGCGGGCTGATGGACCTCATCACGCCGCTGGAAGAGCAGGGGATTCTCGTGCGTCGTTCGCGGGAAGTGCTGGAGCGTGAAATCGAGCAGTTCAGCGTGGTCGAGCGCGAGGGCCTGATCATCGCCTGCGCAGCGCTGTATCCGATTGCCGATTCCGAAGCGGGTGAGCTGGCGTGTCTGGCAGTGAACCCCGAGTATCGCCACGGTGGGCGCGGCGATGAGCTGCTTGAGCGCATTGAAGAACGCGCCCGGGCGCTGGGGCTGAAAACCCTGTTCGTCCTTACGACGCGTACTGCGCACTGGTTCCAAGAGCGCGGTTTCGAGGCCAGCAGCGTTGACCGCCTGCCGAGCGCCCGTGCGTCGCTGTACAACTATCAGCGTAATTCGAAGATTTTCGAGAAGGCGATCTAAGCGAAGCGCGTCAGGACCTGGAGCCTGACGCGCATTTTCGGTTCGATAGAACCCCTGTGGGAGCGAGCTTGCTCGCGAAGGGGCCAGGTCAGGCGATACATCTCTCTCGCCTGAGCCATCGCTTTCGCGAGCAAGGTGGAGCGCCACCTCGGTCGTCCCACCATTTCGTGCGCCGGCAGACACATCTGCGGTGTTGTTTGATGAGAGCGAGCTCCCGCCGTTTACAACGGGCCTGGCGTCAGTTGCTGATCGCCAGAATGCTCGCCTGATACGCACCCACAAACGTATCGAAATCCACTTTCTCTTCGGTCTGTTCCAGTTCCGCCTGCTGAGCCAGGGACTCACGCGCCTTGCTCTCGAAATGCGTCTGGTCCTCGGCACTCAGCGGATTGCTGCGGAAATGATCAGCGTGAACCTGCGACTGGCGCAGCGAGAAAGCCGTGAAGCCTTCCTTGTGCTCGGTCATCGCCGCCAGCACTTGTGCCGAAGGCGTCAGAGAGGCGTCCGCGACTTTCGCGCGCTGAACGTCCAGCGACTTGACGTGCTCATCCGTGCCCTGGCTGGCGTCGAGCAGTTCACAGATCGGCCTGATCGTATCCAGCATCTCGTTGGCCCAGACTTTCAGGTCGATCGTAGTGTCGTTGCGGTTCAGTTGCAGGCCGGGACGACGACCTTCCTTGACCACGGTCAGGAAGTTCGTGCTGGCGTTGCCGCACTCGTTGTTCGCCAATTGCGGGCTGTCGTGCAACGCGCAGTACAGGATGAATGCATCAATGAAGCGCGATTGCTGAAGGTCGATGCCCACCGGCAGGAACGGGTTGATGTCCAGGCAGCGGACTTCCACGTACTGCACGCCGCGCGCGACCAGCGCCTGAATCGGGCGCTCACCTGAGTAGGTGACGCGTTTCGGGCGGATCGTTGAGTAGTACTCGTTCTCGATCTGCAGCACGTTGGTGTTGAGCTGAATCCACTCGCCATCCTTGTGCGTACCGATTTCGACATAAGGCGCGTAGGGCGTTGCCACCGCACGGCGAAGGCTGTCGGTGTACGTGATCAAGTCGTTGTAGCAAGGCGTCAGGTCCTCCTGGGCATTGCTCTGGTAACCCAGATCGCTCATCCGCAGGCTGGTGGCGTAAGGCAGGTACAGCGTTTCGGCGTCGAACTGCTCAAGCTGATGGGAACGGCCGCGCAGGAAGCTGGCGTCCAGCGCCGGCGACGCGCCGAACAGGTACATCAGCAGCCAGCTGTAACGACGGAAGTTGCGGATCAGGCCGATGTAGCTCTCGGATTGGAAATCGCGGTCATCGCCTTCGAATTTCGCGTCCTGCTTGAGCACGGGCCAGATAGCTTCGGGCAAGGAGAAGTTGTAATGAATGCCGGCGATGCACTGCATGGTCTTGCCGTAACGCAAGGCCAGGCCCTGACGGTACACGTACTTGAGCTTGCCGATGTTGGACGTGCCGTAATAGGCGATCGGGATATCTGCCTCAGCCGGCAGCGGGCACGGCATCGAAGGGCTCCAGATGTACTCGCTGCCCAGTTTGCTGTACGCGAAGCGGTGAATCTTATCCAGGCTTTCCAGCGTGTCAGCCGGGTTGGCCAGGGCCGGAGTGATGAACTCCAGCAGCGACTCGGAGTAATCGGTGGTGATTTGCTCGTTGGTCAGCGCCGCGCCCAGTGCTTCCGGGTGCGGGGTTTGCGCCAGCCGGCCTTCGCCCGTAACGCGCAGGCATTCACGCTCGATGCCGTGCAAGCACTTCTCCAGAAGGGAGAGGTTGGAGTGCTCGCCAAGCAGAGTCAGGCGGCGGTTGAGAAGTTCGCTCAAGTTGGAATCCTTCACGCGTCAGTCGGCCCTATATGGGGGCGATATGGCGGTCTACAAGGGTGAAGAAAGGAACTGGCGTTTTCGCCTCGTCGATGGCCCTAACGCCGATGCCCGTCGCTGATCGTTCCTACACGGAAATCAGAAAATTTCGACACTGCTGAACAGTGCCGAAATTAACTCATAACGCTATCGGACAGCTAGACGATCGCGAACGTGCCCTGCGCTTTGGCAACCAGCTTGTCGTTCTGGCGAACGTCAGCTTCGACCACCAGCGTTCGGCGTCCGGCATGCAGCACCGTGCTGGTGCAGATGACTTCGCCCTCGGCCACGGCACGCATGTAATTGATTTTGCATTCCACGGTAACGCTTTGCTTGTCGAAGCCGTGGGCGCTGGAGCAGGCCAGGCCCATGGTGATGTCGACCAGGCTGAACAGCGCGCCGCCATGCATGACGTTGCCGCGATTGCGCAGGTGTGGCTCCAGCGGCAACGCCACCACGGCAACGCCTTCGTCCAGTTTCACTACCCGGCAGCCGAGCGTCTTGAAATAGGCGCTCTGGGTCAGTTCGTCAGGGATATCCATCAGCGCTTCTTCAGTTGCTTGGCGTTGGCGAACAGCGACGCCATCGGGTTATTGCTCGGCGCCGGGGTCGAGGCTTCCTTGCGAGGGGCATTGCTTTGCTGCTGACGCGGCGCTGCTCCCGGACGGGCACCGCGAGCGCCATCGACTTTCTCGCCCGGCGTGTCGCTCATGCGCATCGACAGACCGACGCGCTTGCGCGGGATGTCCACTTCCATCACCTTGACCTTCACCACGTCGCCGGCTTTGACCGCCTCGCGAGGGTCCTTGATGAACTTCTCCGACAGCGCGGAGATGTGCACCAAACCGTCCTGATGCACGCCGATATCAACGAATGCGCCAAAGTTGGTGACGTTTGTGACAACGCCTTCCAGGATCATGCCCGGCTGAAGATCTTTCAAGTCTTCAACGCCGTCCTGGAACTCAGCGGTCTTGAACCCCGGACGTGGATCGCGGCCCGGTTTTTCCAGCTCTTGAAGGATGTCGGTGACGGTCGGCAGGCCGAAGGTTTCGTCGGTGAATGTCTTCGGGTCGAGACGCTTCAGGAAGGCAGCGTCGCCGATCAGCGAACGGATGTCGCGATCGGTCTGGGCGGCGATGCGCTGCACCAACGGATACGCCTCAGGGTGAACGGCTGACGAATCCAGCGGGTTGTCACCGTTCATAACCCGCAGAAAGCCTGCGGCCTGTTCGAAGGTTTTCTCGCCCAGACGCGGGACTTTCTTCAATGCCGCACGGGTCTTGAACGCGCCGTTCTGGTCGCGGTGGGCAACGATGTTCTGCGCCAGGGTGGTGTTCAAGCCGGAAATCCGAGCGAGCAGGGCGACGGATGCGGTGTTCACGTCCACACCCACGGCGTTCACGCAGTCTTCCACCACCGCGTCGAGACCGCGGGCCAGCTTGAGCTGCGACACGTCATGCTGGTATTGGCCGACGCCGATGGACTTCGGGTCGATTTTCACCAGTTCGGCGAGGGGGTCCTGCAAGCGGCGTGCGATGGACACGGCGCCACGGATCGAAACGTCGAGGTCCGGGAATTCCTTGGCGGCGAGTTCCGACGCCGAGTACACCGAAGCGCCCGCTTCAGAGACCATGACTTTGGTCATCTTCAAGCCTGGATACTTTTTGATCAGATCGCCGGCCAGCTTGTCAGTCTCGCGGCTGGCGGTACCGTTGCCGATCGCGATCAGGTCAACCGAATGTTTGGCGCACAGGGCCGCGAGCACGGCGATGGTCTGATCCCACTGGTTTTTCGGTACATGGGGGTAGACCGTGGCGTAGTCCAGCAGCTTGCCGGTGCTGTCGACCACGGCGACCTTGCAACCCGTGCGCAGGCCCGGATCGAGGCCCAGCGTGGCGCGTGGTCCCGCCGGTGCGGCCAGCAACAGGTCGTGCAGGTTGTGAGCGAATACGTTGATCGCTTCGGTTTCGGCACCTTCGCGCAGCTCGCCGAGCAGGTCGGTTTCGAGACTGGAGTACAGCTTGACCTTCCAGGTCCAGCGCACGACTTCCGCCAGCCACTTGTCCGCAGGACGGTTCTGATTCTGCAGGCCGAAGCGCTCGCTGATCATCATTTCGCACGGGTGCAGGGTGCCGGGCAGCTCTTCACCGACTTTCAGCGCCGAGCTCAACACGCCTTCGTTGCGACCCCGGAAGATCGCCAGCGCACGGTGGGACGGCATGCTCTTGAGCGGCTCGTCGTGTTCGAAGTAATCGCGGAACTTGGCGCCTTCTTCTTCCTTACCCGGTACCACACGGGCACTGATCACGGCTTCGTGCTTGAGGAAACTGCGCAGCTTCTCCAGCAGCGTCGCGTCTTCGGCGAAGCGCTCCATCAGAATGTATTTGGCGCCTTCGAGCACGGCCTTGACGTCGGCGAAGCCTTTTTCGGCATCGACGAAGCGCGAAGCTTCGGTTTCCGGGGTGAGGGTTGGATCATTGAAGATGCCGTCGGCCAGCTCACCCAGGCCGGCTTCCAGTGCGATCTGGCCTTTGGTGCGGCGCTTCTGCTTGTACGGCAGGTACAAGTCTTCAAGGCGGGTCTTGGTGTCGGCGAGCTTGATCTCGCGCGCCAGCTCAGGGGTCAGCTTGCCTTGCTCTTCGATGCTGGCAAGGATGCTGATGCGGCGCTCGTCGAGTTCGCGCAGGTAGCGCAGGCGCTCTTCCAGATGACGCAGTTGCGTGTCATCGAGGCTGCCAGTGACTTCCTTACGATAGCGAGCGATGAAAGGTACCGTTGAGCCTTCATCCAGTAGCGCGACGGCCGCTTCGACCTGTTGCGGGCGGACGCCGAGTTCCTCGGCGATGCGGCTGTTGATACTGTCCATAAAACCACCTGGCAAATGTGTGTGCATTAAATCAGCGGCTGGCGAACCGCCTTGAACGAGCGTTGCCTGACCTTGAAGGCGGCGCATTATACCCAGTGAGCCCTGAATAGGGGATCGGCCCGTCGATACGCCGGTTTCAGCCCGCGCAGCCGCGGCGAATCGCCCTCAAGTGACTGAGCGAGAGCACCCATGTGGATTCAGGAAAAATCTGCTAACAATGCACACGGTGCGCATAACTGCAGCTACGCCATAATGCGCGCCGAGATCAAAGGAGCTTCCAATGAGCAGCACTGCACAAACGGCTGAAGGCGAGAAAATCCTCATCGTTGACGATGACCCGGGCTTGAGCAGCCTGCTAGAACGCTTTTTCAACAGCAAGGGCTACCGCGCCCGGGCTGTGCCCAACGTGGAGCAAATGGATCGGCTGCTGGCGCGCGAAGTGTTCCACCTCGTGGTGCTGGACCTGATGCTGCCGGGCGAAGACGGCCTGTCCGCCTGCCGCCGTCTGCGCGCCGCGAACAATCAAGTCCCCATCATCATGCTGACCGCCAAAGGCGACGAGCTCAGCCGCATCAAGGGCCTCGAGCTCGGCGCCGATGATTACCTCGCAAAACCTTTCAACCCTGACGAGCTGATGGCCCGAGTTCGCGCCGTGCTGCGTCGTCAATCCGCGCCCGTTCCTGGCGCACCTGCCACGGAAGACGAAACCGTCACTTTCGGCGACTACGCTCTGTCGCTCGCCACCCGCGAGCTCAAGCGTGGCGACGAAGTGCACATGCTCACCACGGGTGAATTCGCGGTGTTGAAGGCGTTGGTCATGCACGCCCGTGAGCCGCTGACGCGGGACAAACTGATGAATCTGGCCCGTGGCCGCGAGTGGGACGCGCTGGAGCGCTCCATCGACGTCCAGATCTCCCGCCTGCGTCGTCTGATTGAAGTGGACGCTGCCAAGCCGCGTTACATTCAGACGGTCTGGGGAGTGGGTTATGTTTTCGTGCCAGACGGTGCCAACAAGCAGTAGCAGCAAGTTCGACGGTAACCTGCCGGGCCTGTCTCACGCCCGCCTACGTTAGCCAGTCACCTCGATGTTCGCGAAAGCGGCCATTGGCGTGGCTGGTTTTTGCTGTGTCATGTGTTCCGCAAATTCGCGAGCCCGGCTCGCTTCCGCAAAGTGTGTAGCTGCTGTTATGAAGACACCGCTCTGGTTCCCGCAAAGTTTTTTCTCCCGCACCCTGTGGCTGGTGCTCATTGTCGTGCTGTTTTCGAAGGCGCTGACCCTCGTCTATTTGCTGATGAACGAGGATGTTCTGGTCGATCGCCAATACAGCCACGGCGTTGCACTCACTTTGCGGGCTTACTGGGCGGCCGACGAGAGCGACCGGCAGACCATCGCCGACGCCGCCGGGCTGATCCGCGTGGTGGGTGGCGGCGTACCGGAAGGCGAGCAGCACTGGCCGTATTCCGAAATCTACCAACGGCAGATGCAGGATGAACTGGGCGCGGACACCGAAGTGCGTCTGCGTGTCCACGCGCCTCCTGCGCTGTGGGTGAGGGCGCCGAGTCTCGGCGATGGCTGGCTGAAAGTGCCGCTGTACCCGCATCCGTTGCGGGGGCAGAAAATCTGGAGCGTGTTGGGCTGGTTTCTGGCGATCGGCTTGCTCTCGACGGCTTCGGCGTGGATCTTCGTCAGCCAGCTCAATCAGCCGCTCAAGCGCCTGGTTTTTGCCGCTCGCCAGCTGGGGCAGGGCCGCAGTGTGCGGTTGCCGGTGGGCGACACGCCCAGCGAGATGACCGAGGTTTACCGGGCGTTCAATCAGATGGCCGAAGACGTGGAGCAGGCCGGGCAGGAGCGCGAGCTGATGCTGGCCGGGGTGTCCCACGATTTGCGAACGCCGCTGACGCGTTTGCGCCTGTCGCTGGAATTGATGCCGACTAACAACGAATTCATGGAAGGCATGGTTCGCGACATCGAAGACATGGACGCCATCCTCGACCAATTCCTGGCATTTATTCGGGACGGGCGCGATGAAGAGGTCGAAGAAGTCGATCTGGTCGAGCTGGTCCACGAAGTGGTGGCGCCGTACAACAACCCGGTCGAGCAGGTCCGGCTGTGCCTGGAGTCCATTCCGCCGTTCCCGCTGCGACGGGTTTCCATGAAGCGGCTGCTCAACAACCTTATTGGCAACGCGATGCACCATGCCGGTGACGGCGTTGAAGTGGCGGCCTATGTTTCCGGCGACAGCGGTGCGCCCTACGTGGTGCTGAGCGTGCTGGATCGGGGTATGGGGATTGATCCGTCGGAGCTGGAGGGCATTTTCAATCCCTTCATCCGTGGTGACCGCGCCCGAAGTGGCAAGGGGACGGGGCTTGGCCTGGCGATCGTCAAGCGCATTGCAGCGATGCACGGCGGCAATGTCGAGTTGCGTAATCGTTCGGGAGGCGGGCTGGAGGCCAGGGTTCGGTTGCCGTTGGGGCTGTTGCTGCCGCGGGATGCCGATTGACTCGTTACTGATTCCGACTGGAGACCTTGGGCGGCGTGCTCGCGACCAAAGCCTCCGTGCAGAAACGGGCTTAAGCGTTAGCCCTTGCCCTTGGTGCGGGTCATGTGCGGCCCGCCGTTTTTCTCGATGTACTCGATGATTATCCCCGCGACATCCTTGCCGGTAGTGGTTTCAATGCCTTCAAGACCTGGCGACGAGTTCACTTCCATCACCAATGGCCCGTGATTGGAGCGCAGGATGTCGACACCCGCGACACTCAGGCCCATGACCTTGGCGGCCCGAATGGCCGTCATGCGTTCTTCGGGGGTGATCTTGATCAGGCTGGCGGTGCCGCCTCGATGCAGGTTGGAGCGGAATTCCCCGGGCTTTGCCTGACGCTTCATCGACGCAATGACCTTGTCACCCACCACGAAGCAGCGGATGTCCGCGCCACCGGCTTCCTTGATGTACTCCTGCACCATGATGTCCTGCTTCAGACCCATAAAGGCCTCGATCACGGACTCGGCCGCCGTTGCGGTTTCGCACAGCACCACGCCGATGCCTTGCGTGCCCTCGAGCACCTTGATCACCAGCGGCGCGCCGTTGACCATCTGGATCAGGTCAGGGATGTCATCCGGTGAGTGAGCAAAGCCGGTGACGGGCAAGCCAATGCCGCGTCGCGACAACAGCTGCAGCGAGCGCAACTTGTCACGGGACCGCGCGATAGCGACGGATTCGTTGAGCGGGAACACGCCCATCATTTCAAACTGACGCAGCACGGCGCAGCCGTAGAAGGTCACGGAAGCGCCGATGCGCGGTATCACCGCATCAAAGCCTTCCAGGGGTTTTCCTCGGTAGTGAATCTGCGGCTTATGACTGGCGATGTTCATATAGGCGCGCAGGGTATCGACCACCACGACCTCGTGGCCGCGCTGAATGCCCGCTTCGACCAGACGACGAGTTGAATACAGACGCGGGTTACGCGAAAGCACAGCGATCTTCATGCAGCACCTGTGGCAGAGAGATTTGAAGCCGGGAAGACCGGCTTGTCCTGAATATAAGTAACACCCGGATTGACCACCAACTGGCCGTCAATCAGGGCTTTGGAACCGAGCAGCAACCGGTAGCGCATGGCCTTGCGGCAGGCCAGCGTGAACTCAACCGGCCAGACCCTATCCCCCAGCGCCAGTGTCGTGCGAATGACGTAGCGAACCTGAGCGTGACCGTTGGAGCTTTTGATGGTTTTCATCGCCACCAGTTGTGCCTCGCAGCGACGATGACGCAGCTGCACCACCGTCCCCAGATGCGCGTTGAAGCGCACCCATTTTTCGCCGTCCCGTTCGAACGGCTCGATTTCAGTCGCGTGCAGGCTGGAGGTGCTGGCCCCGGTGTCGATTTTCGCGCGCAGCCCGGCAACGCCCAGATGGGGCAGCGCCACCCATTCGCGGAGGCCGATGACGGTCAGATGATCAAATGTTTTCAAAGCGTTTCCGTTCGTTTACACGTTTTGCCAGGCACCGGCGTCGATGTGCGCCAGCGCCTGGAATGCAGGTTTGGCGAACCAGTAGCCCTGCATGAGGTAAATGCCGCAGTCGGCGAGGAAGTCTCGTTCGCCTGCATGTTCGATGCCTTCGGCGATCACTGTAACGTTCAGGTCCGTACACATTGTGACAATGCCGCGCACGATGGCCTGCCGTGCGGGATCCAGATGGACGTTGCGCACCAGCGCCATGTCGAGCTTGATCAGGTCAGGCTGAAAGTCGGCAAGCAGGGTCAGTCCCGAATGCCCGGCACCGAAGTCGTCGATAGCGGTTTTGAAGCCAAACTGGCGGTACTCGCGAAGGATGTTAGTGAGGTGGCTGTTGTCACACACATGCTCGGTTTCGACGGTCTCGAAGATCAGCCGGTCAAGCGGAAAATTATGGTCGCGAGCCGCTTCAAGGGTGCTGCGAATGCACAGTTCAGGGCGATACACCGCGTTGGGCAGGAAGTTGATCGACAGGTATTCGTCCACTCCCAGCCGGGCGGCAGTTGAAATCGCGCGGGTTCGGCACAATTGATCGAAACGGTAACGGTTGGTGTGGTCCACCCGATTCAGTACAGACAGGGCACCTTCGCCGTTGACGCCACGTACCAACGCCTCGTGAGCGAACACCGAGCGGTTGCGGACGTCCACGATTGGCTGATAGGCGAATTCAAATTCGAAATCCAGCGCGGCGCTTTCTCTGCAGCCCTGGCACCCACCGGTCAATGACGTAGGGAAGTCTGTCACGTCGTTCTCCTGAAGCCGGTGCTTTAGTCTTGGGGGGCAGTGTAAACGAGGGTGGCGGTTACTGCGTCCCCGGCGTGACGTAGTACGGTTCTGACCATTACGCGATTGAGGAATTCAGATGACACAGAAGTCAGACGAGGACGACAAAGTCCGTCTGGACAAATGGCTTTGGGCGGCGCGCTTTTTCAAGACGCGTGCGCTGGCAAAAGCCGCCATTGAGAGCGGCAAGGTTCATTGCCGGGGCGAACGTTGCAAGCCGGGAAAAGAGCCGCGCGTAGGTGACGAGTTCCAGATCAGAGCGGGCTTCGATGAGCGGACCGTGGTGGTTCAGGCGTTGTCGATTGTCCGCCGTGGCGCCCCGGAGGCTCAGCTGCTGTACAGCGAAACGCCGGAGAGCCTCGCCAAACGCGAACAAGCCGCCGAGATGCGCAAGGCCGGAAGCCTGGGCGTGACCACCGACGGCAGGCCGACCAAAAAGCAGCGTCGGCAATTGTTTCATTTTCGTTCGGGTGACGACTGACAATCTCGCCGCTTTCCGGGATCGTGGGTTAATCGACCCCGGACTGCTCGGTAGCAACGGGCAGCTTACAAATGAGAGCCCTGCTTCATGATGCTCAGGCATTTGATCAGCGGCAGGCGGCCCAACACATTGAAGACCGGCGCGGTCAGTCGAAACACGAAGGCGGTAGCAGTGGCCGCGAACGGGGTGTAGCAACTCCAGCCCAGCGCGAGCAACGCGATCATCACGCCGCCGATGTAGTCGTCCTGACCCCAATGCGCGCCGGCGACCAGGCGCGGCATCATGAACAGGAACGCCAGCGCCCAGATGACGACACGTTGGCCGACGGTGCGGCTGTAGACGCTCATGAACATCGCCCAGATCAGCAGCACCGAAGCGTGGTCACCCGGGAAGCTCTGGCTGGAACGGTCCTTGAGCTGCCACTTGTCTTCAAGCCCCGGGAATATGTCGCTGAGCTTGATGGCATCAGGGATCATCATCGAGGCGCTGTCGTGTTGCAGCGCGCTGTGGTCGATGATTTTGGAAAACACCGTGCGGATGATCAGCAGCAGGATCAGCGTCAGCACGAAGCCGATCAGCGCGGCACGGGTTTGCAGGGATTTGAACACCCAGTCGCCCTTTATAAGCAGCGTCAGAAGAATCAGGCCGACGACGATATCGAAGGGTCGCATGCTGGCAACCGTCCAGGTCCACAACCACGCCTTGTTTTGCTCAAGCGGGCGGTTCAGTACGTGAAACAGGCCTTCATCGAAATGCGTGAATGCCGCGTGGCCCGTGGGCCAGATCCACAGCAGCAGCAATGCCAGAGCCACCAGATTGCACAGCAAGAATTTTTTGACGTTCCACTTGGGTTGGAACAACGCGGGATAGTCCATAAAATGCCCCCATCGGCATGACAGTGCACCAAGCGGTGCTAAACCGCGCTTTATAGGCGCTTGTCATCATTTTGTCATCCATTCAGATACCTTCTCCTATGCCAGACTTTCCGGATACCGATTACACCCAGCGCTTCATCTTCGACGAGAGCGACGTTCGCGGCGAGCTCGTGGCCCTTGAGCGTAGCTACGCCGAAGTACTTGCCAAACACCCGTATCCCGAGCCAGTCGCTCAGCTACTCGGCGAAATGCTCGCCGCCGCTGCGTTGTTGGTGGGCACGCTGAAGTTCGACGGTCTGCTGGTTCTGCAGGCGCGGTCGCTTGGGCCGGTGTCCCTGCTGATGGTCGAGTGCTCCAGCGAGCGTGAGTTGCGCGGCATTGCGCGCTACGACGAAAGCCTGGTCAAGCCGGACGCCACGCTGCTCGACCTGATGCCCAACGGCGACTTGACCATGACCATAGACCCGCGTCAGGGCAAGCGCTACCAGGGCATCGTGGGCCTGGACGGCGTCGACTTGTCGGCGTGTCTGTCCGAGTATTTTGTGATGTCAGAGCAACTGCCTACGCGCTTCTGGATCAAGGCCGACGGCAAGCGCGCACGTGGGCTGCTGCTGCAACAGTTACCGGCCGAGAAGCTGAAAGATCAGGATGAGCGCGAAGCCAGCTGGCAGCACGTCAATGTGCTGGTCGACACCCTGACCGCCGAAGAATTGCTCAGCCTGACCAACGAAACCGTGTTGAAACGGCTGTTCCACGAAGACGTCGTGCGCATGTTCGACGTCCAGCCTCTGGTGTTCCGTTGCAGCTGCTCGCGCGAACGTTCTGGCAATGCGTTGGTCAGTCTTGGTCTGGAAGATGCACAGCAGTTGGTGATCGAGCATCACGGTGCGGTGGAGATCGACTGCCAGTTCTGCAATCAGCGCTATCTGTTCGATGCAACCGATGTAGCGCAGCTGTTTGCAGGGGGTGGGGTAGATACCCCTTCCGATACCCGCCATTAATGTAGTGCGGGTCCTGCGCTGAAAGCTTTCCGCCCGGCCCGCTTGACTCTTCTTCATGTAGTTCTGACAGGAGGGCCCTACCTTTTTTGGGCTTTTCTGGCATAATCCGGCCACTTTTTAGCTGTAGTAGTGTTGATTTTTCTACTACAAAACGTTTGGAGCACTCGGCCATCGAGCCGACGGGGAATCTCATGACGCAAGCCAATAACGCCGTTCACACCGATCTCAGTGTCGACGATCTGGTTAAAGAAGCCCTCAAACGCGAAGAAGGCGTGCTGTCCGATACTGGCGCACTCGTCGTGGAAACAGGCCACCGCACAGGCCGCTCGCCTGTCGACCGCTTCATCGTAGACGAACCCTCCACTCAGGCTGCGATCGCCTGGGGCCCGATCAACCGCAAGTTCCCGGCCGACAAGTTCGATGCCCTGTGGGCGCGTGTCGAGGCGTTCAACAACGCCCAGGAACACTTCGTTTCCCACGTGCACGTAGGCGCAGCCGAAGACCACTACCTAGCGGTCAAGATGACCACCCAGACGGCCTGGCAGAACCTGTTCGGTCGTTGTCTGTTCATCAATCCGGCCCAGTACAACCCGGCCGGTCGTGAAGAATGGCAAGTGCTCAACGTGGCCAACTTCGAGTGCGTGCCCGAGCGTGACGGCACCAACTCCGACGGTTGCGTCATCATCAACTTCGCCCAGAAGAAGGTCCTCATTGCCGGTATGCGCTACGCCGGTGAAATGAAGAAAGCCATGTTCTCGGTGCAGAACTTCCTGTTGCCGGCCTCCGACGTGCTGCCAATGCACTGCGCGGCCAACATCGGTGAAGACGGCGACGTGACGCTGTTCTTCGGTCTGTCCGGCACCGGTAAAACCACGCTGTCCGCCGACGAGACCCGTTACCTGATCGGTGACGACGAACACGGCTGGGGCGAAGGCGTTGTCTTCAATATCGAAGGCGGTTGCTATGCCAAGTGCATCGACCTGTCCGAGAAGAACGAGCCGGTGATCTGGAAGGCCATCAAGCACGGCGCCGTCCTGGAAAACGTGGTGCTGGACGCAGCCGGCCATGCCGACTATGCCGACAGCAGCCTGACTCAGAACAGCCGCGCCGCTTACCCGCTCGAGCACGTTGAAAAGCGCTCCGAGAAAAACCTGGGCGGCGAGCCAAACGCGGTGATCTTCCTGACCTGCGACCTGACCGGCGTGCTGCCACCCGTGTCGATCCTCAGCGAAGAACAAGCGGCCTACCACTTCCTGTCGGGTTACACCGCACTGGTCGGCTCCACTGAAATGGGTTCAGGCGCTGGCATCAAGTCGACGTTCTCCACCTGCTTCGGCGCACCGTTCTTCCCGCGTCCTGCTGGCGAATACGCAGAGCTGCTGATCAAGCGTATCCGCGGTTTCGGCTCCAAGGTCTATCTGGTCAACACCGGCTGGACCGGCGGCGGCTACGGTGTCGGCAAGCGCTTCAACATTCCGACCACCCGTGGCGTCATCGCGGCCATCCAGAGCGGCGCGTTGATCGGTGCAGAAACCGAGCACCTCGACACTGTTAACCTGGATGTCCCGACTTCCGTGCCGGGCGTCGAAACCGGCCTGCTCAACCCGCGCAACACCTGGGCTGACAAAGCGGCGTACGACGAAGCAGCCAAAGCACTGGCCGGCCTGTTCATCGAGAACTTCAAGAAGTTCGACGTGAGCGACGCGATCAAGGCAGCGGGCCCGAAGCTGTAAGATCGGCGCCTGCTAAAAAGAAACCGCCCTTCGGGGCGGTTTTTTTATGCCTGCGCGATAGCTAGCCGTCCGCCTTCGTCGTCGCTGGAAAGTCCTGGGTGATGTCGAAGCTGCCCTTCGCCACCACGCTCTTCGCGTTACACAGCCTGGCGTCGAACCCCGGGTGGCGCTCGCCATGCTCGGCGGCGTACGCAGCGGCTTCCCGGGTGCATTCGTCGGTGGGCTGCTCAGGGGACAGCGCGGCATTGAATTGAAACGTACCGATCAACCGATAGCGGTCGAGCAGTTTGTTGGGGGAGGTGAGTTTCTCGATTTTGCTGAAGACGAGCTGGACGTTGCTGTTATTACCACCTTTGTCCGTATCGAAATACTGATAGTACGAACCGGTGTCGTAGGACGCGCTGTTTTCATCGTGGGCCACTTCGACTCGGCCCCCCTGAAACATGATCGCCTTCTTTTCCTGATCGGGGTTATCGAAGGAGAACCCGAGAATCGGCCCGATGCTCACCTCATTGCGGTCGCCTTCGGCTTCCTGATCTGCGCTCAGCGTCAGCCAGTTGGAGCCAGGCAGTTTGCCGGGTAAGAAGCCCACGGCTACTTGATCGCCTCTTGCTTCGTAGTGCAGGTTCAGCGCTCCGCTTACCTCGACGCTCATGACCTTTTGCAGGGGCGATGCACTCGCGGTTGCCGCGTTGGTCGTCTTGGCATCATCGCCGCAGCCCGAAAGAAGAGCGGCTGCAGCGGCGAGAAACAGCGGAAACAGGCTGGTGTGTGTTCGCGGGGCTGCTTGAGGCATGGTGTTCCGTCCGTAATCGCTGCGGGTTTCTTTGACCTTAGCTCCCTATGACCGCATAAAACGCTTGCGGGTCAATGCAGCGATGACAAAAAGCGGGACGAAGAAGCCGCCCTTATGGGCGGCTTCCGCAAGAATTCTGTTTTTCACCAGCGTAGCGCTCAGCAGGAGGCCATTGGCGATGGACGGGAAAGCCACGTAATGCGCTAGTCGCCCTTGTCATGAATTGCAGGTTTTGTCAGCAGATGTCCTTGTAGGCGCTATGCCCTTTTGCGAGGCTTGCCGCCAAGCCTTGCGCGGGCTTAAACGGCGTGCCTGCGACCATGCTGAAGCCAGTTGCTTTATTCGCGTAACTGACATGACGTTCAGTTTTATAGTCTTCAAACAAAACGGTGTACGAGTTTTTGCGCATTTTGATGAACTCGGCTTCGTGCATCACGATACTTTGATGCAGCTTGCCAATCTCGATAGCCGACAAGTTGAGTTTTCGCTGGAGCTTAGTTCCCCATCGGGTCAGGCATGCTTCGGCGTAATGTCGCACCAGCTTGCCAGGCTCTGTCAGGTCGCCTGGCCCACTTGCGCCCGTGAGCGAAGCGTTACCCACCAGCGTAGCGTAGCGTGACGTCCGGCCATGGGATATATGCTGACTTTGGTCTTGGGGTCTGTCTTCGGAATGATGCAAGAGAACCCTTTGGAGCGTTCATCGCGGGCATAGAAGCCTACATATTCTTTAACGTTGCTACCGAGAGAAACTTTTTCAGGCTGATAATTCAGTGGGCCGGGCACTGGGTCGACCGCAAAGATATTGACCGGGATTTGACGTGTGACCGGATTGGCCATCAGCGCATTGGCGAGCATGTGGCAACTGACGCCGCCCCGACTCCAGCCCACCAGATTGATTTGTTTTGGAATCAAGCCGCCTTTTCTCAGGTTCTTGATCAGTTGTTGCTGGAGTTCCTGCGGGCTGATGCGATTACCGTAGTCGTATTGCCGCCAGAACCAGGAGCCATGCGCCTGAGCGTCGGGGATAGGCACGTCGGCTTTTTTGAGACGCAGGTAGTCAGCTTCTGAAAGTTTGGTTCTTTGCCAATCGAATTTGCCATGAACGATGTTGACGGCATGCTGCACATTCTCATGCCAGCCTTTGCCGAATGCGGTGCCAGACCAGCCAAACCCTTTGGATTCGGTGAACAGTTCATCGGCCTGCATGTTGCCGCTACCCGGCCCGTCGATGACAATCCACTCGGCGAACTCGTGACCGTCGATGTTGTTCGCCAATGTAGCGACCAACTCACCGTTCCAGTAGTTCTTGTTCAAGTTGTCGTATTTGGTAGAGCCGGTACCGCAAAAGAAAATTGTAAATGTTGTCATGTTTCTAGCCTCGTTGGTTGATAGGTCTGACGAGGTTAGAAGACGGTTTGAGAACATGTCGGCTGCTGTTGTTACTGCGTGTTAGTTAATAAGCACTGATGGGTTTCTCGGCACGTCAGTTGATCACCTATCAGGCGGAATATTCCCGGGCCGCCGTGCAGTATTGCTCTTGCGCCAGTTTGTTTTTGTCGCTCTTGTCTTTGGCGACGCGTTTGCTCCAATCGCTGCACATGTCTTTGAAGTAGGGTACGGCGGCGCGGCGGCATTCACGGTGTTCGACACTGTCGGCCAGGAAGTTCATGCAGACACTGTTGGTTTCAATGTGGTTGTTGGAAATGCGATAGCGGGCTTCGTAGCGGTTGCGGCCGTCAATTTCGCGGATGAACACGCCCGCTACTTCGTAGCGTCGCGCGGGCTCTGTTTTGGGTTTGGCGGCGGCAGCCTTGTAGTTCGCCATGTAACGATCTGAAACCATGCCTTGGGGGCGAGTGACTTGGGAGTCGTTGGCCTGAGCTTCACCGAAGCGGCAATTGATGACGTCCCGGTCGATGACATTGCCGTCTTTCAGGCAGGCGTCGAGCGGCCGCGCCGCGGCGGGCTGGGAGATATCGACCTTGGGGGCGATATAAACCACTTGTTCGACGTTGCGTACCTGAGCGACGGGCTCTGGGTCAGGCTCGCTGACCACCTCAGCGATGGGCGGCGCAGGGATGACCGTTGCTGCCGGCTTGGGCGTGCGAAACATCTGCGCGATCAGAAAGAGGATGGCTATCAGCAGTGCCAGGCAGATCAAAAGGCTGCTCAACGGCCAATTGCTTTTGCCTGATGCAACACTGCTTCGGGTGGGATGAGAACCGAGCACGACGTCGAACTGACCGGGTGCCAGCCGCTGCATGGTGAGTCCGTCATCCTCGGGCTGCGGTGTGGTGGGTTGCATTGCCTCTCCTTGGCGAATCTTCTGACGTAGACGGGATTACCGCCGAACGGGCTGTCTGATGTGCAGCGATGGGTTGCGTCGCGCGAGATTAATCGTCGGAATGCCGTTTTGCCAGTACCGCGTACGGTACTTGTATCCGGGATGTATCCTGTCCGATATTTCTGTAATGGTTTAGGTGTATTGCGCCCGGACCCACCGCGCTATGGTTCACGCCCTTGCGACGGTCAAAGGAGTGGCACACATGCATCAAACCCTTGAGCAGGTTTTCGGTTATCGGCAGTTTCGCGCCGGACAAGAGGCCGCCATCAGTGCGGTGTTGGCAGGACGCTCCGCTGCGGCAATATTTCCCACAGGTTCCGGTAAATCCCTCTGCTATCAGCTGCCTGCGTTGCTGCTGCCGCATCTGACCTTGGTGGTGTCACCGCTGCTGGCGCTGATCCAGGACCAGTTGGCTTTCCTTCAACGGCACGGCATTGCGGCAGCGAGCATCGACTCCGCGCAAAGCCGCGATGACGTCGCCGAGGTCATGGCCAGGGCCCGCTCCGGTGAGTTGAAAATCCTGATGATTTCCGTCGAGCGCCTGAAGAACGAGCGCTTCCGGCATTTCATCACTCAGGTGCCAATCTCCCTTCTGGTCGTGGACGAAGCGCACTGCATTTCCGAGTGGGGCCACAACTTCCGGCCCGATTACCTGAAACTCCCTGACTACCAGCGCGAGTTCAACATCCCCCAGGCGCTGCTCCTGACAGCGACCGCGACGCCCCAAGTCATCAATGACATGCAAAGCAAGTTCGGCATCGCGCCGGACGATGTGGTGACGACCGGCTTCTACCGACCCAACCTCACGCTGCGGGTTGAACCGGTTGCGGGCCGGGACAAGCGCCGGCGTCTGGTGGAGTGGCTCGGCGAACGGGCCGGGCGGCCGAGCATTGTCTACGTCACGCTGCAAAAGACTGCCGAGTTCGTGGCAGCTCATCTGTCGCAGAACGGCATCCCGGCGTACGCCTACCATGCCGGTCTGCCCCACGATAAGCGCGAGTCGATCCAGCGCCAGTTCATGGACGGGCGCCTGAACTGCATCGTTGCCACGATCGCGTTCGGGATGGGCATCGACAAGAGTGACATCCGCAACGTCGTGCATTTTGATCTGCCCAAATCCATCGAGAACTACAGCCAGGAAATCGGCCGTGCGGGGCGCGACGGGGCGACGTCGGAGTGTCTGGTCTTGGCCAATCGCGACAGCCTGAACGTGCTGGAAAACTTTGTGTACGGCGACACGCCGGAGCAGGAGGGCATCCGGCTGGTGCTGGAAGATCTGCAAGGGGCGCGCAACGACAGTCAGTGGGAGTTTCTGCTGGCGCCTTTGTCGGACCTCAGCAACATCCGCCAACTGCCCCTCAAAACGCTGCTGGTGCAGCTGGAATTGCGCGGGATCATTGCGCCGCGTTATTCGTATTTCGCGGAGTATCGCTTCAAGTACCTGATAGAGCCGCAGGTGCTGGTGCAACGCTTTCAGGGCGAACGACGCCAATTCGTGCAGGCGCTGACCGAGACGTCAAGCCGGGCGCGCACCTGGGCAACCGTGAATTTCGACGCGATGTATCAGCAGTATCAGGCCGAGCGCGGGCGAGTGGTGACGGCGCTGGATTTCTTTCAGGAAAAGGGCTGGATCGAACTCGAAAGCAAGCAGATGACGGAGGTCTACAGCCTGATCGCCGCCGACTTCGACGCGCAGGCGCTGAGCGAGGAGTTGCATGACTACTTCGTCCATCACGAAAAAACCGAAGTCGCGCGCATCCACGCGATGCTCGAACTGTTTGCCAGCGAGCAGTGCCTCAGCCATCGTCTCGCCCGATACTTCGGCGACGACCGTGCGCCCGAGCAGTGCGGCCATTGCTCGGTGTGCGAGGGCCATGTGGCTGTGCTCCCCGAGCCGCCAGCCTTGACGCCGTTGAGCGAGCAGAACTTCGTAGACCTGTGCAGCGAGTTCGTTGGCAAGCACCTTGAGGTCCGAGGGCATGAGCCGGGTGCGGAGTGCCTGACGCGGTTTTTCTGCGGTATCAGCGTGCCGATGTTTACCCGGCTCAAGGCCCGTAATATCGGCGGGTTTGCGGCGCTGGAGGCGTATCCGTATGCCGAGGTGCGGGAATGGATTCAGGGCCAGATTCAATAGCCTTTACCAACCTCATAAACGAAGAAGCACAACAGACAAACCGGAGGGAGCCACATGAACGACACTCCGCAGCGCGCCGACTATCGCCACTTCCAGCCGATCGTGACGCGCTGGCACGACAATGATGTGTACGGACATATTAACAACGTCACGTATTACAGCTTTTTCGACAGCGCCGTGAATACCTACCTGATCGAGCAGGGCGGGCTGGATATCCACGACGGTGAAGCGGTGGGCTTTGTGGTGAGTTCGTCGTGCGATTACTTTGCGTCGATTGCCTATCCGGAGTTGATCGAGGTCGGGCTGCGGGTTGGCAAGCTGGGCAACAGCTCGGTGCAATATGAGCTGGCGGTGTTCAAGGCGGGGGAAGACGAAGCGCGGGCGGCAGGCCGCTTCGTGCATGTGTTCGTGGATCGGGCGTCCAATCAGCCGGTGCCGATCCCGACGGGGTTGCGGCAGGCGCTTGAGCGATTGGTGGTTTGAAAATGAAAACGGCCGCGTCAAGGGCGGCCGGTTTTCATCGGGTCAGGTGCGCGAGTCGGACTCGACGGTGTCAGTCACGATGGTGCTTACGATGACCATACGCATGGCCACGACCGTGTTTGTAGTCGCGGCGATCGCCACGGTAGCCACGGCCTCGGTCGTCGTCACGGCGGCTTTCGTCGCCCATGTAGTTGCCGAGTGCGCCGCCCGCGCCGCCGCCCGCCGCTGCGCCGATCAGACTGCCCGTGCTGCCGCCGACACTGCGGCCAATCACGTTGCCGCCCGCGGCACCCAGGCCGCCGCCGATTGCGGCTTCGGTACGGTTTCTGCGGTTGGCGCCCACTGCGCCGCCGGCCGCGCCGCCAAGGCCGGCACCGATTGCCGAACCTGTGCTGCCGCCGACCTGTTGGCCAACGACGGAGCCGAGTACCCCACCCAATGCGCCGCCCACGCCGGCCGTCACGTTATCGCCTGCTGAGGCAAAACCGCTGACCAGTGAGAACGACAACAACAGAATCGAGGAATACTTCATGTAGGAATGCTCGTAGGGATGACGTCGCGATCCTGCAAGTATGAAGAAAATGTCACAATCGAATTCCGACGAGTAACACGACCTGTATACAAAACGCTAACTTATTGTTTTGGCTTGGGAACCTAAGTCAGGTTGATGAGTCATACGCTACTGGACAAAGGCCCGAATCTCGCGATTCGGGCCTTTTTTTGTGGCTGCTGCGCAGGTGAGCTTGATCGCGCGTGACCAGTACATCCGGTGAACATCCAGCGGCTGAAAGGTCCCCTTCGCGAGCAAGGACGTGAGTCAGCGAGCTATCTCGATCAGTGCGATGAACCTGTGGGAGTGAGCTTGCTCACGAAGGGGCCGGAACACTCAGCCAATTCTCTGGAGACTGAAAGCAGGTCTATGCGGGCCATCTCGCCCACATAGACATGCTTTGCTACGCAGATTAAATAATACGCGCGGTCTCCACATGCCGTTCCAGCTTGATCGCGACGAACTTGGACGTCGGCGTGCTGCTGCCGTCGCCGACGCTTTCCAGCGGCACCAGCGGGTTCACTTCCGGGTAATAGGCGGCAGCCTGGCCGGCAGGGATGTCGAACGGCAGGAGGGTGAAGCCCTTCACGCGACGCGTGATGTCATCGCCCCAGATCGACACGATGTCGACTTTCTGACCCGGTACGAAGCCCAGCCGAATGATGTCGGCCTCATTCACGAACATCACGTCACGCTGACCTTTAACGCCGCGATAACGGTCGTCCAGGCCATAGATGGTGGTGTTGTACTGATCGTGCGAACGCATCGACTGCATGATCAGGTCCGGCACGATGCCTGTCCCGCGCACGCTTTCATGCACCAGATCGCTCGGCAATACGTTCGGCTTGAAGTTGGCCCGCGCACTTGGCGTGTTCCAGCGACGGGAGCCTGCGGCGTTGCCCAGATAGAAACCGCCCGGGTTCTTGATCTTCTCGTTGAAGTTCTGGAACGACGGAATGGTGTCGGCGATCAGGTCGCGAATGCGGCTGTAGTCCGCTACCAGCCACAGCCAGTCCACCGGCTGCTTGCCCAGCGTTGCGTTGGCGATGCCTGCCAGGATCGCAGGCTCGGAACGCATCTGCGGCGACAGCGGCTTCAGCTGGCCGTTGGACGCATGGACCATGCTGAACGAGTCTTCAACGGTCACTGCTTGCGGGCCTTCGGCCTGGATGTCGATGTCGGTACGGCCGAAGCACGGCAGGATCAGCGCTTCTTTGCCATGAGCGAGGTGACTGCGGTTGAGCTTGGTGCTGATCTGTACGGTCAGGTCGCAGTTGCTCAGGGCTTCGAAGGTGCGCGGGCTGTCCGGAGTGGCCTGGGCGAAGTTGCCACCCAGCCCGATGAAGACTTTCGCACGGCCTTCCAGCATCGCGTGAATCGCTTCGACGACGTTATGGCCGTTTTCACGCGGCACCTTGAACTGGAAACGTTTCTCCAGCGCATCGAGGAAGAACGCCGGCGGACGCTCGTTGATGCCCATGGTGCGGTCGCCCTGCACGTTACTGTGACCGCGCACCGGACACAGGCCCGCGCCGGGCCGGCCGATGTTGCCACGCAGCAGCATCAGGTTGGAGACTTCCTGGATGGTCGGCACCGAATGGCGATGCTGAGTGATGCCCATCGCCCAGCACATGATCACGTTCTTGCCTTTGGCGTACATGCGCGCGGCGAGTTCGATGTCGGTCAATGGCAGACCCGATTGCTCGACGATGAATTCCCACGAGGTATCGTCGATGGCCGCCAGGTATTCCAGTACGCCGTTGGTGTGCTCATTGAGGAACGTGTGATCGAACACCGATGGCTCATTCTTCGCCTGGGCTTCACGTTCCCACTGCAGCAGGAACTTGGCCATGCCGCGCAGCAGGGCCATGTCGCCGCCCAATGCCGGACGGAAATACGCCGTGTTGGTCGGCTCGGAGCCGTTGCTGAGCATTTCCAGCGGGTGCTGCGGGTGCTGGAAACGCTCAAGTCCACGCTCTTTCAGCGGGTTGACGCACACCACCTGGGCGCCACGTTTGACCGCTTCACGCAGCGGCTCCAGCATGCGCGGGTGGTTGGTGCCCGGGTTCTGGCCGAGGACGAAAATCGCGTCCGCGTGCTCGAAGTCCTCGAAGGTCACCGTGCCTTTGCCGACGCCCACGCTTTGCGACAACGCAACGCCGCTGGCTTCGTGGCACATGTTCGAGCAGTCAGGGAAGTTGTTGGTGCCATAGGCACGGACGAACAGCTGATACAGATACGCCGCTTCGTTGCTGGCACGGCCCGAAGTGTAGAACTCGGCCATGTTTGGGCTTGGCAGGTTGTTCAGGTGCTTGGCGATCAGGGCGAAGGCGTCGTCCCAGGCGATCGGCTTATAGCGATCGGTCTGAGCGTCGTAGACCATTGGCTCGGTCAGACGGCCCTGATATTCCAGCCAGTAATCACTTTGCTCAAGCAGCGCGCTCACGCTGTAGCGGGCGAAGAAAGATGGGTCGACGCGGCGCTTGGTCGCTTCCCAATTCACCGCCTTGGCGCCGTTCTCGCAGAACTTGACCATGCCGCTTTCCGGCGAATCACCCCACGCGCAACCCGGGCAGTCGAAGCCGCCGTTCTGGTTGGTCTTGAGCATCGTGCGAATGTTCTTTAGGGCGTTGTCGCTGGTCAGCCAGAAGTGGGCGACGCTGATCAATGCGCCCCATCCGCCAGCTGGGCCTTTGTAGGGCTTGTAGCGGGGGGTCGATACCTTGTCGGCTTCTTTATGCATGCTCACGCTTGATTCTCCAACGCAGGACTGTAAACCCGCGGCGCACTGTGTTTAGGCAGATGAATGAGGTTGAGGTTGTGGCGGCGAGCCCATTGCAGCGCCAGGCCGGTCGGCGATGACAGGCTGACAAGGGTCTGAATGCCGGCACGTAATACTTTTTGAATCAGTTCGAGACTGCAGCGGCTAGTGACGATAGCCAGCCCGCCCGTGGTCGGGATGTTCTGGCGAATCAGTGCGCCGATCAGCTTGTCCAAAGCGTTATGTCGGCCGATGTCTTCACGACCTAAAAGAATTTCGCCCCGAGCGTCCATGAACATAGCCGCATGTACCGCGCCGCAGTGTTCGCCCAACGGCTGGAATTCGCCCATGCGCGCGCGCAGGCCTTTCAGCCATTCGGCGGGGGGAAGGGGCGCGCCGGGCAGCACGTTGAGCTCGGGCAAGGCCTGCTCGACGGCTTCGACACCACACAGGCCGCAGCCGCTGGTGCCGGCCATTTGCCGACGCTGGGTTTTCAGGTTCCAGAAGGCGCGGCTGGCGATTTCAACTTCTGCGGTCTGCGCAGAGCCACAACCACCGAGCTTGATGTCGTAGATCTCGTCCGGTGATTCGATGAGCCCGCTGCCGATGCTGAAGCCGACGATGAAGTCTTCCAGATCGCTGGGCGTGACCAGCATGACCGCCTGGCTGATGCCGTTGTAGGCGATCGCCAACGCGACTTCCTCGGCCAGCACATTGGGCTCGCTGACGTCGTGTTCGAGGTTCGAATAGCTGTAGGACTGGCTTGCGGCGGGCGCGGGCAGTTGTTGTGCGGGCGCCGTGATATCCATGTGCTTGGCGTGCATTGGGAGTAACCGGCAGAATGATTAGGCTTAAGCCTAGGCCTCCGGTCGGATTACGTCTAATCGCTAGTACTGATGCACCGATAGATGACGTCGATCAACTCTCTTGCATCATCGTGTGATAGAGCGCCAGACAGGCTTCAGCCAATGCCGAGCGCGGCGCTGAGCGACGCATGATCAAGCCTAGTCGAGCCAGAGTCTGTGCGTCTTCGATGGGTTGCAAACGCAGATGCTCGGTGAGGGATTCCAGCCCGCCGTCCAACGGCATGATCGCGCAGCAGAAGCCGCCATGAACCGCTTGCAGCAGCTGATGGACCGCATCGGTCTGAATGATCGGCTGCGGATGGAGGCCGCGGCTGTGGAAGTTGTGATCGATGGACTGCCGAAAGTGCATGCCGCTGGTGAGCAGGCCCAAGGGCAGTTTGGTCAGGCTTTCCCAGCTCGACGTCTCTTCGGCAAAGCTGAAATAGCGCTGGTCATACATCACACCCATCCGCGTCTCGGCCAGTTGTAATGAGTCGAAACGCTCGGAGTCCAGTCGGTCCAGATACGAAACCCCGAGGTCCAGACGGTTGCTGGCGAGTTGATCGAGAATCTGCTCGGAGCTCAGGGATGAAAGCTCGAAGCGCATGTTCGGGTGCAGGGAATGCAGGCGTTGCAGCAAGGGCAGCGGATCGAAGTTAGAAAGCGGCACCACGCCCAGCCGTAATGTGCCGACCAGATGCCCGCGACAGGCGGCGGCTTCAGCCTGCAAGCCGTCATACGCTGCCAGCACCGTGCGCGCCCATGCCAGAACGCGTTCGCCCGGCGCGGTGAATCCTTCGAAGCGTTGGCCGCGATTGACCAGCGGCAGGTCCAGCTCTTCTTCAAGACTGCGCAGACGCATCGACAGGGTCGGTTGCGTGATATGGCAGCGCGCAGCGGCCTGCCCGAAGTGACGGGTTTCGTCGAGGGCGATCAGAAATTTCAGCTGTTTAATGTCCATCTTCATTCCTTGAGGCACAGGCTGGCCCGGCGAAGTCTATCGCGACCGACCGTCAAATGGCTTGAAACCTTGAGACGCGGCCACGGGTCGGAGGTTTGTCGGGCAATGTCAGCGGAACAGATGTTGCGCGGGAAACCACAACGACACTACGACGACACCAAGGAGAAACCCATGAGTCTGTTCAGTTTTGTGAAGGAAGCCGGTGAGAAGCTTATCGACCTGCTCACCCCAGGAAACGCCAACGCCAGCGATGAGCTGAAAAAGCACATCGAGTCTGTCGGGTTGGGCAATCCCAACGTTCATGCGACGGTCGAAGGCGACAAGATTACGTTGACGGGCGAAGTCGCCAGTCAGGAAGAGAAAGAGAAGATTGTACTGGCGGCCGGTAACATCGCCGGTGTTGGCAGCGTTGATGATCAGCTGACCATCGCCGCCGGCGCACCTGCTGTGGTTGCTGCGACGTTCCTCACTGTTCAGAAGGGCGATACCCTCAGCGCCATTTCGCTGCGCGTGTATCACGATGCCAACAAGTACCAGAAAATCTTCGACGCCAACAAGCCGATGCTGAAGGACGTAAACAAGATCTATCCAGGTCAGGTTCTGCGTATTCCTGAGTAAGCGGTAAGTTGTACTGGCCGTACGGGAAACCAGCCTTAGCGCTGACCGTACGGCAACCCCTGCTGCATGATTCTTACAAGCCCTGTATCAACGCCCGATAATCCTCAACAGCCTTGAATTCTTCGGTGTCTTTCGGGCCTTTTCGGCTGTCCGGCTCACGCACTGCCAGCAAATGGCCAATGCCGTATCGCCCGGCGCTGCGCAAGATCGGCAAGGTGTCGTCGATGAACAGACTGCGCGCCGGATCGAACTTGATATCGTCCTGCAGCGCGTCCCAGAACTGCGGGTTTTCCTTGGGATAACCGTAGTCATGGGAGCTGATCAGACGCTCGAAGTAAGGCGCCAACTCCAGTCTTTCCATCTTCAGCGACAGCGAGTCGCGGTGTGCGTTGGTGATCATGATGAGCCGTTTCCCGGCCTGCTTGAGGGCGGCCAGAAACGTCTCGGCGTCGGGGCGCAAGGCGATGAGGTGAGCGATCTCGACTTTCAGGTCCTTCACCGACAGGTTCAGCTCCGTGCTCCAGAAGTCGGTGCAGTACCAGTTAAGGGTGCCGGCGTTTTTTTCGAAAAGCGGCATCAGCTCCAGTTGCGCCATCGCCAGACTGACCCCGTGCACTTCGGCATAGCGCTTGGGCAGATGCTCCAGCCAGAAGTGATTGTCGAAATGCAGGTCGAGCAGCGTGCCGTCCATATCCAGCAGAACGGTGTCGATATCGCGCCAGGGCAAAGAAGGCATACAAGTCTCTCGGCGTTGAAGGGGTCGCGTGGGTTTGCGGCGAAGACATCCGCAAAAGCCACGGTATAGTAACCCGTCTACGCCAAGGAGCTCGTCATGCAGCAGAAACCTACCGTCCTCTCTCGCGAAATCGTCGCGAGCAGCCGTCTGTTCCGCGTTGAAGAAGTGCAGCTGCGCTTTTCCAACGGCGTCGAGCGTACCTACGAGCGGCTGGTCGGCAGCGGCAGTGGCTACGGCGCGGTGATGATCGTGGCCATGCTCGATGCCGACCACGCCGTGCTGATCGAGGAATACTGCGGCGGCACTGATCAGTACGAACTGTCGTTGCCCAAAGGCTTGATCGAACCGGGCGAGGACGTGCTGGCCGCCGCCAATCGCGAACTCAAGGAAGAAGCCGGTTATGGCGCGCGGACCTTGGTGCACCTGACCGAACTATCCCTTTCGCCCGGCTACATGAGCCAGAAAATCCAGGTCGTGCTGGCTACCGATTTGTATGAGGAAACGCTGCCCGGCGACGAGCCTGAGCCGATGCGCGTGGACAAGGTCAATCTGCGTGAGCTTTCCAGTCGGGTTCAGAATCCGCAGTTCACTGAAGGGCGCGCGCTGGCGGCGCTGTACCTCGCCCGCGACCTGCTGGCCGAGCGTGGGGATTTTCTGCCATGAACCCGACATTCGCCCAATTGCCGCACCCGCTGCTTGCGCCGGTCATAGAGCTTTGCCGGCGGGCCGGCGAAGTCATTTTGCCGTTCTGGCGCTCCGGCGTGGAAGTCGAGGTCAAGTCGGATGACTCGCCTGTCACGGCCGCTGACCTGGCCGCCCATGAGCTGTTGATGGCGGGCCTCAAGGCGCTGGATCCGAGTATTCATATCCTGTCCGAAGAGGACGCCAACATCCCGTTGAGCGAACGCAGCCAGTGGCAACGCTGGTGGCTGGTGGACCCGCTGGACGGTACCAAGGAATTCATTGCCGGCAGCGAAGAGTTCACCGTCAACGTGGCGCTGATCGAGAACGGTCGTGTGGTGTTTGGCGTGGTGTCGATGCCGACCAATAACCGCTGCTATTTCGGTGGCGCCGGGCTGGGTGCGTGGCGCAGTGACGATTCGCAGCATCTGGCGCGGATCAGCGTGCGCAATGAGCCGGGCGCGGGAGAAGCGTTCACCGTGGTCGCCAGCCGCCGTCACTCCAGCCCCGAGCAACAGAAGTTGCTGGCCGGTTTGTCGGAAGTGGTGGGTGAGCTAGAGCTGACCAATATCGGCAGCTCGCTGAAGTTTTGCCTGCTGGCCGAAGGGGCCGCCGATTGCTACCCGCGTCTGGCGCCGACGTCTCAGTGGGATACCGCTGCTGCACAAGGTGTGGTGGAAGGGGCGGGCGGCGTAGTGCTGAACCTGGACGGCACGACCTTCGAGTACCCGGCGCGGGAGACGCTGCTGAATTCGTATTTCCTGGCGTTACCGGCGGAAGCGGCATGGCGCGGCGCGTTGCTGGCGTTGGCGAGGGCTTGAGCGCACATCAGCTCTGAGGACGCCGTAGGGGATCAATTGTGGGAGCGAGCTTGCTCGCGAATAGGTCGGTCTATCCACGCCATTTTCAGCGGCTGGAATGCCGTCTTCGTGAGCAAGCTCACTCCCACAGGGGCTGTGTCTGCTGCGAGAAAGCGCGGTGTCAGAAGACGCTGCAGATGTCTCTGCTGAATACGGATTGTGGGAGCGAGCTTGCTCGCGAATAGGTCGGTATATCCACGCCATTTTCAGCGGCTGTAATGCCGCTTTCGTGAGCAAGCTCACTCCCACAGGGGCTGTGTCTGCTGCGAGAAAGCGCGGTGTCAGAAGACGCTGCAGATGTCTCTGCTGAATACGGATTGTGGGAGCGAGCTTGCTCGCGAATAGGTTGGTACATCCACGCCATTTTCAGCGGCTGTAATGCCGCTTTCGTGAGCAAGCTCACTCCCACAGGGGCTGTGTCAGCTGCGAGAAAGCGCGGTGTCAGAAGACGCTGCAGATGTCTCTGCTGAATACGGATTGTGGGAGCGAGCTTGCTCGCGAATAGGTCGGTACATCCACGCAATGTTCAGCGGCTGTAATGCCGCTTTCGTGAGCAAGCTCACTCCCACAGGGGCTGTGTCAGCTGCGAGAAAGCGCGGTGTCAGAAGACGCTGCAGATGTCTCTGCTGAACACGGATTGTGGGAGCGAGCTTGCTCGCGAATAGGTCGGTACATCCACGCAATGTTCAGCGGCTGTAATGCCGCTTTCGTGAGCAAGCTCACTCCCACAGGGGCTGTGTCAGCTGCGAGAAAGCGCGGTGTCAGAAGACGCTGCAGATGTATGTGCTGAATACGGATTGTGGGAGCGAGCTTGCTCGCGAATATTCCACGCCATTTTCAGCGGCTGGAATGCCGTCTTCGCGAGCAAGGTGGAGCGCCACCCCGGTCACTCCTACATGGGCAAGCCGTGTCGGGCAGCTTTGTTCAGCGATGCAGCACGAACTGCCCGACGAATTCCACTGCCGTTTCTTCTGATCCATCAGCCACGATCCGGGTGTGCAGCGTCAGGCGCGCACGGCCGCGTCGGTGGTAGAGCTTCACGAATCTCTCCCAGCTCGCTTCATCCGGTGCGTCGCAAATGGCGACGCCGTCGCGGGTGACCGGCAGGGGATAACTGATCTGGCCGTCCTGAATCACAATGTGCCCGTCGTCGATCCCGGCTTCCTTGAGCCGCAAGTACAGCCAACCCCAGCCCGCCAGTACCGCGCCGCAGTACAGGCTGCCGCCGAACAAGGTGTTCTTGTGATTGACGTTGGGCGCCAACGGCAGGTGCAGACGAAGTTGATGGTCTCGCCAGCCCAGCACCTTGACGCCCATTTCCCGGGTGAGGGGAATGTCTTGGTGCAGCACGGTTTCCAGGTCTTCAGCAGACAAACGTTGCCGGTCAGTCATTGTCGTCGGACCCCGCGCCGTTGAAAGTCAGCCCATGCTTGCGCAGTTTGTCGTGCAGGGTTTTGCGTGGCAGGCCCAGGGCTTCGGCGAGGCTGCGGACCGAGCTGTGCGGACGGGTCAGTTCGGCGGCAATCAACGCTCGCTCGAACGCCTCGACCTGCTCGCTCAGCCCGCCGTTGGATGCCACCAGATCCGGCTGCGCCTCGCCTTCCAGTTCCAGCTCAAGGCCCAAGGCGAAACGCTCGGCGGCGTTCTGCAGTTCACGCACGTTGCCCGGCCAGGTGTGACGTAGCAGCAGCGCCCGATGCCCCGGCTGCAATTCATGCCGTGGCAGGCCGTGGCGCAAACTGGCGGTATCGGCGAAATGCTGGAACAGCACCAACGCGTCTTCGCCACGCTCGCGCAGCGGAGGAATGCGCAACGGCGCCACGTTGAGGCGGTAATACAAGTCGGCCCGGAAACGCCCCTGATCCGCCGCCTGGCGCAGGTCTTCTTTGGTCGCCGCGATCACCCGGATGTCCAACGGGATCTGCTGATTCCCGCCCAGCCGCTCAACCACGCGCTCTTGCAGCAAACGCAGCAGCTTGACCTGAACGTCCATGCTCATGCTTTCGATTTCATCCAGAAACAACGTGCCGCCGTTGGCGAATTCGAACTTGCCGATGCGGCGCTTCTGCGCACCCGTGAAGGCGCCCGACTCATGGCCGAACAGCTCGCTTTCCACCACCGACTCGGCCAGCGCCCCGGCGTTGATCGCCACGAACGGACCGTTGCGGCGGTTGGACAAATCGTGCAGCGCGCGGGCGACCACTTCCTTGCCGGCGCCCGTTTCGCCAAGAATCAACACGTCGGCCTTGGTCGCGGCCAGCGCCCCGATCTGATCGCGAAGACGCTGAATGGGGGCGGACAACCCCACCAGTCGCGTACTCAGTTGCTGACGATCGCTGAGCTCAAGCCGCAAGCTGCGGTTGTCCAGCACCAGCCGGCGTAGCGCCAAGGCGCGCCGAACGCTGTCGAGCAGTGCGTCGCTGGCAAAGGGTTTTTCCAGAAAATCGTAGGCTCCGGCGCGCATGGCCTGCACCGCCAGCGGCACGTCGCCGTGTCCGGTGATCAGCAGCACCGGCAACTCCGGATCCTGGGCGTGCAGATGGTGGAGCAGTTCAAGGCCGTCGATGCCCGGCATGCGGATGTCACTGACGATTACCCCCGGCCAGTCACGCTCGATGCGCGCTTGCAGGCCTTTGGCGTCGCTCAGCGGCAGGATTTTCAGGCCGGCGAGATCGAGCGTCTGGCTCAGGGCCTGACGCAGGTGCGGGTCGTCGTCGATCAGCACCACCTGAATCCGGCTGTCGATGGCGTCGGTGCTCATGCAGATAAGTCCTCAGACGGTTGAAGGTTGACGCCCGAGGCGCCGGTGCGCATCCGCAACGTCAGCAGCGCACCGCCTTCCGGGTGATTGGCGAACAGCAGCTCGCCGCCCAGTGCGCGCATCAGCGTATCGCAGATCGCGAGGCCCAGGCCGAGCCCCTGGGTGCGCGTCTTGGTGGTGAAAAACGGCTCGCGGGCGTGCTCCAGCGCTTCTCTGGAAAACCCCGGGCCGTTGTCGCGGATGTACAGATTGACGCCCTCGGCGTTGTACTCGGCACTGATCCACAATTTGCGCGGCGGGCCTTTCTCGGTCAGCGCATCCAGCGCATTCGCCAGTAGATTGCCCAGCACCTGACGCAGCCGCGTCTCGCCGGCCTGCACCCACAAGGTCGCGGCGGGTAAATCGCGGATCAATTCCACTTCCATCGCGCGCCGACGCTTGGCGAGCAGGGCCAGCGCATCGTCCAGCGCTGGCTGCAGCGCCACGCTTTCAGGCGCATGCCGGTCACGCCGGGCGAAGGCGCGCAGGTGCGCAATAATCGACGCCATGCGCCCGGTGAGTTCGCTGATCAGCTTGAGGTTGCCGCGGGCGTCTTCGGTGCGCTGATGATCGAGCAGCACTTCGGCGTTCTCGGCGTAACTGCGAATCGCCGCCAGCGGCTGGTTGAGTTCATGGCTGATGCTCGCCGACATCGTGCCCAGCGCTGACAGCTTGCCGGCCTGAACCAGTTCGTCCTGGGCGCGAAACAGTTCCTGCTGCGCCTGCTCGCGTTCGAGAACTTCCTGGCGCAATCGCTGATTGACGCCTTCCAGATCGCAGGTCCGCTCGGCGACTCGCACTTCCAGCTCCCGGCGCGCCTTGGCCTCGAAGTTGATGCGATCCAGATAATGGCGGCGGCGCTGCATCATCAGCCCCAATAGAAGCATCAGCACCAGCAACGCACCACCGCCAATGGCAACCACCGTCCGCACCGGCCTCGACACCAGCATCTGGGGGGCGAGGATGTTCACGCTCCAGCCGGTCTCGTCGATCTGCTGGGTTTGCTTGAGCCAGCCGTTTTCATCCAGCTGCAGCGGGCGCGGATCGCGGGTCGGGTAGGGCTGGATGGCGACGATGGCCTGCTTTTCTTCCTCACTGAGCGGGCGCGTGGCGCGGAAACGCCAAGCCGGGTTGGAGGTCAGGATCACCACGCCGTTGTGGTCGGTGACGAGCAACTGTTCCGGCGTTTTGCCCCACAAGGTCTCAGTGAGGTCCAGGTCGACCTTGACCACCAGCACACCGATCACAGTGTCGCCGTCGCGCACGGCGGCTGCGAAAAAGTAGCCGCGTTTGGCTGACGTTGTGCCCAGGCCGAAAAAGCGGCCGAGATTGCCAGCCATGGCGTTACTGAAGTACGGGCGGAAGGCGAAGTTGCGGCCAACGAAGCTGTCGCGTTTGTCCCAGTTCGACGCGGCGAGGGTGTCGCCATTGGGCGCCATCAGGTAGATCACCTCGGCGCCGGTCTGCCGGGCGGTGTTCATCAGCAGCACGTTCGCCTGAGCTTGCGCCTGTTTGTCCTGGGGGTTCGCCAACATGGCACGCAGCCCGGGCAGGTCGCCGAGAATCTGTGGCAGAACTTCATAGCGGTGCAACGTGCCCAGCAGGTTGGCGACGTACAGGTCCAGGGTCTGGCGATTCTGGCTCAGCAGCTCGTTGCGGTAATAGTGTTCGGCCAGGCGTTCGAGCGGCCACAGCAACGGGGCGAGGATCAGCGCCAGCAAGGCAAGGCTGCGCCAGCGAGGGCGGCGGGGAAGGGCGTTAGTGCTGATCATGGAATCGCCGGTGGGTTCGTTGCGGTGTAGAGCGGCTGCGGATGAATCATTATTCCGCAGCCGCTCAACATCGAGTCGGCCCATTATGCCTACCGCTGCTGCGCTAAGCACTCCAGCAACGCTTCGTGCCAGTCCGGCTGGCTGACGCCCCACTCGCGCTGCAATCGGCTGCAATCCAGACGCGAATTGAGCGGGCGTGCAGCCGGCGTCGGGTAAGCGCTGGAAGCAATCGGCTCAGGGGTCGCGCAGGGTTTGCCGCTGTTGATCAACTGCTGACCAATGGCTTCAGCGAACCCGAACCACGACGTTTCGCCGCTGGCCGTCAGGTGATAAACACCCCAGGCACCTGTTGCCCCGTCACGCCAGCGTTCAATCAGCGCAGCGGTACTGGCGGCGATGGTACCGGCCCAGGTGGGTGCGCCGATCTGGTCGGCAACGATCGACAGCTTCTCGCGCTCCTGCAACAAGCGCTGCATGGTCAGCAGAAAGTTGCGCCCGGTCAGGGAGTACACCCAGCTCGTGCGCAAAATCAGGTGCTGACCGCCCGCTGCGGCGATGGCCCGCTCGCCCGCGAGCTTGCTGCTGCCGTAAACGCCCAGCGGATTCGGCGCGTCGGACTCAACCCACGCACCAGCCTTGCTGCCGTCGAACACATAATCGGTGGAATAGTGAATCAGCGGAATGCCCAGTGTCGCAGCTTCTTCAGCGAATACACCGGGGGACGTCGCGTTAATGGCGAAGGCCAGGTCCGGCTCGCTTTCGGCCTGATCCACTGCCGTGTGCGCGGCGGCGTTGATGATCAGGTCCGGCTTGATATCGCGAACCACCGGGCGGATGGATTCCGGCTGACTCAAATCCAGCTGATCACGGCCCAGCACGATCAGCTCACCCGTGTTCTGCAGGCGTTGCTGCAGCGCATGGGAGACCTGGCCGTGTTGCCCGCTGATCAAAATGCGCAGCGGCGCACTCACGGGAACAGGTCCGCGTCTTTCAGGAGCTTGCCGACCTGATCCTTGGCCGACAATTGAGGTGCTTCGCTCAAGCCCCAGTCGATGCCCAGCTCAGGATCGTCCCAGCGAATGCAGCGCTCGGCCGACGGCGTGTAATAGTCGGTGGTCTTGTAGAGAAACTCGGCGTAGTCGCTCAACACCACGAAGCCGTGGGCGAAACCCTTGGGAATCCACAGCTGGCGAGCGTTCTCGGCCGACAGCTCCAGACCGAACCACTGGCCGAACTGTGGCGAGCTGCGACGGATGTCGACTGCGATGTCCAGCACGCTGCCGACGGTGACGCGCACCAGTTTGCCCTGAGGGTTTTCGATTTGGTAATGCAACCCGCGCAGGACACCTTTCTGCGAGCGCGAGTGATTGTCCTGAACGAACTGATCGGCGACGCCGGTGGCCTCGGCAAAGGCTCGGGCGTTGAAACTTTCGTAAAAGAAGCCACGCTCATCGCCGAACACCTTGGGTTCGATGATGAGGACTTCAGGCAACTTGCTGGCAACCACTTTCACTGACTTTCCCCTGCGATCTTGAACAGGTACTGACCGTAGCCGGTCTTGCCGAAATAGTCAGCCCTGTTCAACAGGTGGGCGCGGTCGATCCAGCCGTTCTGATAGGCGATTTCTTCCAGGCACGCGACCTTCAGGCCCTGACGGTGCTCGATGGTCTGCACGTATTGCGACGCGTCCAGCAGGCTGTCGTGCGTACCCGTATCGAGCCAGGCGAAGCCGCGGCCAAAGCGCTCGACGCGCAGGTCGCCGCGCTTGAGGTAGGCGTTGTTGACGTCGGTAATCTCCAGCTCGCCGCGCGGGGACGGCTTGACGTCCTTGGCGATCTGAATGACTTCGTTGTCGTAGAAATACAGACCGGTCACGGCGTAGCTGGACTTCGGCGCCTTGGGCTTCTCTTCGATGGACAGCGCGTGGCCGTGCTCATCAAAGTCGATCACGCCGAAACGCTCTGGATCCTTCACCCAGTAGCCAAACACGGTCGCGCCGGAGGTGTTGGCCGCCGCACGCGTGAGCTGCTCGCTGAAGTGCTGACCGTGGAAGATGTTGTCGCCGAGAATCAGGCACACCGAGTCATCGCCGATGAATTCTTCGCCAATGAGGAATGCCTGCGCGAGGCCGTCCGGCTTGGGCTGCTCCTCGTAATGAAAGCGCACGCCGAACTGACTGCCGTCACCCAGCAGCGCCCGGTACTGCGGCAGGTCCAGCGGCGTCGAGATGACCAGGATGTCCTTGATCCCGGCCAGCATCAGCACCGAGATCGGGTAATAGATCATCGGTTTGTCGTAGATCGGCAACAGCTGTTTTGAGACCCCGAGGGTGATCGGGTGCAGGCGTGTGCCCGAGCCGCCGGCCAGTACAATTCCTTTAGTCATGCGATCAGTTCCTTCACGTTGGTGCCCAGGCGTTCGCCCTTATAGCTGCCGTCTTGCACGTTGCGGCACCATTCAAGATTGTCGAGATACCACTGCACGGTTTTGCGCAGGCCGGATTCGAATGTCTCTTCCGGTGTCCAGCCCAGTTCGCGCTCGATCTTGCTGGCGTCGATGGCGTAACGCATGTCATGGCCCGGGCGGTCGGTCACGTAGGTGATCAGGTCCGCGTAGTGGGCCACGCCTTTGCGCTGTTCCGGCGCCAGCTCTTCGAGCAGCGCGCAGATGCCGCGCACGACGTCGATGTTCTTCTGTTCGTTGTGGCCGCCGATGTTGTAGGTCTCGCCGACCTGGCCCTCAGTTACCACCTTAAGCAATGCGCGGGCGTGGTCTTCGACGAACAGCCAGTCACGCACCTGCAAGCCGTTGCCGTACACCGGCAGCGGCTTCCCGGCCAGGGCATTGAGAATCACCAGCGGGATGAGCTTCTCGGGGAAGTGGAACGGGCCGTAGTTGTTCGAGCAGTTGGTGACGACCACCGGCAGCCCGTAGGTGCGCTGCCAGGCGCGAACCAGATGGTCCGACGCCGCTTTGCTGGCCGAATACGGCGAGCTTGGCGCGTAGGGCGTGGTTTCAGTGAACAGATCGTCCACGCCGTGCAGGTCGCCATACACTTCGTCCGTGGAGATGTGATGGAAGCGGAAAGCTGCGCGCTCGGCTTCGGGCAAGGTCAGCCAGTAGCTGCGGGTCGCTTCCAGCAGGCTGTAGGTGCCGACGATGTTGGTCTGGATGAACTCCGACGGGCCGTCAATCGAACGGTCAACGTGGGATTCAGCCGCCAGGTGCATGATCGCGTCAGGCTTGAAGCGCGCGAGGACTTTGCTCACGGCGGCCTGATCAACGATGTCCTGCTGCACGAACTCATACCGAGTGTTGTTCGCAATGCCCTGTAGCGACTCAAGATTCCCGGCGTAGGTCAGCTTGTCGAAATTGAGGACGTCGTGATCGGTGTTATTGATCAGGTGACGGATCAGCGCAGAGCCGATGAAGCCGGCGCCACCGGTAACAAGTATTCGCATGGAGAACCTTCTTCCCTGGAAAGATGTAAGACGATGGAGCATAGCTTGTGGGGCCTTGCCGACTGGCGCAAGACGCAATCCACCGACAAGCGATGATATTAATTGATGGCCCATGGCGATTAGCGCCATAAAACCGCCGCAGCTGTTTCACGGGCTTAACGCCGACTCTATCTGTCGGTCCGTTAAGGCTTTTCTTGATCGGCAAATCGTGCGGGGTTGATTAACGGTCGTGCTACTGGCGATATTGTTCGCGCCTTTCTCTCTCAGGACTCCTTTCATGTCGCTCGACACCTTGATTCGCCGTTCCAGCCTGCCATGCCCGGACGTCGACGCCGTGCATGCCGGTGAATGGCTGGCGACGTATTACGGGCTGTCGGGAACATTAAGGGAGTTGGGCAGCCATCAGGATCGAAACTTCCTGCTGGATTGCGGGGACGGACGCCGTTTCGTCCTGAAGATCTGCCATGGCGCTTACTCAACCACCGAGCTTGCCGCGCAGCATGCAGCGTTGCGGCATCTGGGAGCAGAACCGCAGGTGCGCGTTCCGGCAGTGATGCCAGGGCTGAACGGTGAAGACTTGTTGTCCGTCGATCACAACGGCAACGCCGTGCACCTGCGCGTTCTCGAGTTTATCGACGGACAATCACTGGCTCACGTCGCGCATCTGAACCGGCACATCGTGACCGGATTGGCGCAGCTCTGCGCCCGCGTCGATGTAGCGCTGGCCGGTTTCGAACATCCAGGCCTGGACCGTGTGTTGCAGTGGGACCCGCGCCATGCCTTCGCGTTGATCGAGCACCTGCTCCCGGTCATCGCCGATGCCGACAAACGTGCCTGCATCGCCGAGGCCGCCGAGCAGGCCCAGGCCTATTTGCTGCCGCTGGTGGCCTCATTGCCGGTGCAGGCCATTCACATGGACATCACCGAGTACAACGTTGTCTGGGCCCGAGACGCCCAGCGCCAGTGGCAGCTTCAAGGCCTGATCGACTTCGGTGATCTGGTCCGCACGTGGCGCATCGCCGACCTCTCGGTGACCTGTGCCGCGCTGCTGCACCATGCCGACGGCGATCCGTTTTTCATCCTGCCCGCGATTCAGGCTTACCACCAAATCAACCCGCTTCAGAGCGAAGAGCTGCTGGCGCTCTGGCCGTTGATCGTCGCGCGCTCGGCTGTTCTGGTCTTGAGCAGCGAGCAACAGGCGAGCATCGAGCCAGACAACGGTTACATCCAGGCCAATCTGGCCAGCGAGTGGAACATCTTCGACGTCGCCACCTCCGTGCCGATTGCGCTGATGGAAGCGGCGATTCTCGACGCGGTGGGTGAATGGGAAGCGGACGAAGAGGCCGAGGCGTTTTCGCCGCTGTTGCCGAGCTTGAGCGGGCAAGGTTTTACCCTTATCGATCTGGGTGTGCTCAGCGAGCATTTCGTGGCGGGCAACTGGGAACACAGTGGCATCGACGAACAACTGCTGAAAGACGCGGCTCAACGCCTCGGTCTGGCCGCCAGCCGCTATGGCGAATACCGGCTGTCCCGCACGCTGACAGACAGCGCGAAAGAGCCGGACACCTTCGCGCTGCATGCTGAATTGCAGATCCCCCACGGCACCGCTGTCCATGCGCCATTTGCCGGCAGTTTGCGTCACACTGCCGACGGCGCGTTGCAGCTGGTGGGCGCCGAAGTGAGTCTGCGCCTGTGGGGCGTGCGTTCTGATTTTGACTCCGGCGTCGAGTTCGGCGCGGGCGACGTGATCGGGCAGGGCGGCGGCGCGTTGATCGTGCAGCTGTGTTCGGAGCCGGACGTGAGCCCGCCGCTGTTCACCACGCCTTCGCGGGCAGCCGCCTGGCGTGCGCTGTGTCCGTCCCCCAAAGGGCTGCTGGGTTTTGATTGCGATGCGCCCGCACTGGCAGATTCCGCCGCGTTGCTCGCCCGTCGCGACGCCAGTTTTGCCCGTTCGCAAAAGCATTATTACCAAGCCCCGCCGCAGATCGAGCGCGGCTGGCGCAACCACCTGATCGACATGCAGGGCCGTTCTTATCTGGACATGCTCAATAACGTCGCGGTGCTCGGTCACGGCCATCCACGCATGGCTGAGGTTGCAGCGCGGCAGTGGTCGCTGCTTAACACCAATTCACGCTTCCATTACGCGGCGATCGCCGAGTTTTCCGAGCGGCTGCTGAAGCTGGCGCCCGCCGGTATGGACCGGGTGTTTCTGGTGAACAGCGGCACCGAGGCGAATGATCTGGCGATTCGTCTGGCCTGGGCCTACAGCGGCGGGCGCGATGTCCTGAGCGTACTGGAGGCTTATCACGGCTGGTCGGTAGCGACCGATGCCATCTCGACATCCATCGCCGACAACCCGCAAGCGCTGAGCACGCGTCCCGACTGGGTCCATCCCGTGGTCGCGCCCAATACCTATCGTGGCGAGTTTCGTGGCGCGGACAGCACGCCGTTCTACCTGCGCAGCGTAGACGCGCACTTGACCGCGCTAAAGGAGCAAGGTCGGCAAGTGGCGGGCTTCATCTGCGAACCGGTATACGGCAACGCCGGCGGGATTTCGTTGCCGCCGGGTTATCTGCAGCAGGTGTACGACAAAGTCCGCGCCCAAGGCGGGGTGTGCATCGCCGATGAAGTGCAGGTGGGTTACGGCCGTCTCGGTCATTACTTCTGGGGCTTCGAAGAGCAGGGCGTGACGCCGGACATCATCACCATGGCCAAAGGCATGGGCAACGGTCATCCCCTCGGCGCCGTCATCACCCGTCGCGAGATCGCGGAGGCGCTAGAGGCCGAGGGCTATTTCTTTTCGTCGTCCGGCGGCAGCCCGGTGAGTTGCCGCATCGGCATGGCAGTGCTCGACGTCATGGAGGAAGAAAAGCTGTGGGAAAACGCCCGCGTGGTGGGCGGCTATTTCAAGGAACGCCTGCTGGCGCTGATCGACAAACATCCGCTGGCCGGGGCTGTTCACGGCTCGGGGTTCTATCTGGGGTTGGAACTGGTACGCGACCGCGAGACGCTGGAGCCTGCAACTGAGGAAACGACCTGCTTGTGCGACCGTCTCCGTGAACTGGGAATTTTCATGCAGCCCACGGGGGATTATCTGAACATTCTCAAGATCAAACCGCCGATGGTGACCAGCCGCCGGAGCGTGGACTTCTTTGTCGACAGCGTGTCGAAGGTGCTGAGTGAACTGGACAGCTGAGCGGGATCTTATCCGTCACAGGTTTGCGCCTATTCCGATATATATCGGCATTATTTGTCCAGATATCCGGCCATTGCTCGATTAATGTTTTTAAATCCGATTTTTATCGTCTATAACGTCTCTCTTGTTTGGCCGTAGACGCCCTCGTCGTTTCATGGAGTTCTGATTACTGTGACCACTCTCAACAGCACCCCCCGCGCCGATGGCTTCTACATGCCTGCCGAGTGGGCGCCGCAGACGCAAACCTGGATGATCTGGCCCGAGCGCCCTGACAACTGGCGTCTGGGCGGCAAGCCCGTGCAGAACGATCACGTCGCAGTGGCCAAGGCCATCGCCCGTTTCGAGCCTGTCACCGTTGGCGTCTCGGCCGCACAGTACGACAACGCCCGCGCACGGCTGAATGTGCCCAACATTCGCGTCGTCGAGATCAGCAGCAACGACGCCTGGGTACGCGACAGTGGCCCGACCTTCGTCATCAACGACGCGGGCGAGGTTCGCGGCGTCAATTGGGGCTTCAATGCCTGGGGCGGTTTCGACGGCGGGCTTTACGCCCCGTGGAACCTGGACGAACAGGTCGCCAGCAAAGTGTTGGAAATCGAGCGCTGCCCGCGTTACGTCACCGAAGGGTTTGTGCTCGAAGGCGGCTCGATTCATGTCGATGGCGAGGGCACGCTGATCACCACCGAAGAATGCCTGCTCAATCGCAACCGCAACCCGCACTTGTCCCGCGAAGACATCGAAGCCGTGCTGCGCGATCACCTGTCGGTCGAAAAAATCATCTGGCTGCCGGATGGTTTGTATAACGACGAGACCGACGGGCATGTGGATAACTTCTGCTGCTACGTACGCCCCGGTGAAGTGTTACTCGCCTGGACAGATGATCCGAAAGACCCCAATTTCCCGCGCTGCCAGGCAGCGATGAAGGTGCTGGAAAATGCCCGCGACGCCAAGGGACGTCCGTTTGTCGTACACAAGATGCCGATCCCGGGTCCGCTGTATGCCACCGAAGAAGAGTGCGCCGGGGTTGATCAGGTGCACGGCAGTCAGGAGCGCAACCCATCGGTGCGTCTGGCCGGCTCGTACGTGAATTTTCTGATCGTCAACGGCGGGATCATTGCCCCGTGTTTCGACGATCCGATGGATGACATGGCCCGCCAGATCCTCCAGCAGCTGTTCCCGGAACACGAGGTGGTCATGGTCCCTGGCCGCGAAATGCTACTGGGCGGAGGCAACATTCACTGCCTGACGCAGCAGCAACCGGCCCCCCACCGGGGCTGAGTTGGTTCGCTTCTTGCTGTCATCAAGCCCATCAGACGATGGGCTTTTTTATGGGCGGACGGTTTCCGGTCAGCCGTAGGAAGATGGGATCCCAGCGGTGCGTAAATGCCCCCGCAAGGTCGTCCGTCTGTAACAAAAGCTCCGTAGATTTCGCAGTCCACGACATAAGAGGTTGTCCTTATGAACGCAGGTCATGAGTTGCGAGTGACTCGAGGTTTTTCTGCGAGCAGTGAAGCACGGCAGATGATGGCGGACTGGTTACGGACGACCCGGATCCCGATGGTGCCCATGCACGACGAACAGGCGCTGAAACAACGCGGTGATTTTCGCAAGATGCTAACGAAGCGGTACCCCAGCGGGTTGATCAACGACGCCGAGATCGAAGCGTTGCTGGGCGTGCTCCACAGCTGACGAAGTTAGAGCAACAGGCATTACAGGGCCTCCGTTTGACTCCCATCAAATTGACACCCTCGGCAGACGGGGGATAGCATTCGCGCCTCCACCGCCTGTGGCCTAGCGCCATGTACGTGCATCAGTAGTCCACTGCGATGATTTCGTGCGGGCTTCCGGAACGGCTCCAGTCCCGGAAGACGCAACTGCCCACCCGGGGCATTTGCCACAGCGCGCGATTAATCCGCTCACAAGGACAACAAGATGAAACAGCGTATCGGCCTGCTCGCTCTGGGCATCCTCGCCGCCACTCACGCCATGGCGGACGGTCAGGCAGATTCCAAAGGATTTGTTGAAGACAGCAGCCTGAAGATCAACCTGCGCAACGCCTACATCAATCGCGATTACAAAAACGGACCGCAGGACCGCTCGGAATGGGGTCAGGCGTTCATGGCCGGCTACATATCCGGTTTTACCCAAGGCCTAGTGGGCGTTGGCGTTGACGCTTTCGGTCTGTACGCCGCGCGTCTGGACGGTGGCAAGGGCAAGAGCGGCGCGGGCGGTATCGACTTCTTCAAGCAGGGCGACAGCGGCAACGCGGCGGACGACCTGTCGCGCTTTGGCGGCGCGGTAAAATTCCGGGTTTCCAATACCGAACTGAAGTACGGCGACATGATGCCGGAGCTGCCGGTGCTCAATTACGACAACTCGCGGCTGCTGCCTGAGTCCTACACCGGGACGATGATCACCTCCAAAGAGATCAAGGGCCTCACGCTGGTGGCCGGCCGCTTTACCGCCGAAACCCGCAAGAGCGCCGAAGGCCGCGACAGCGGTGATCTGAAAAGCATCAACGTCTACGGCGGCAGCTACAAATTCACCGAGGCCCTCAGCGCCGCGTTTTACGCCTCCGACGACGAAGACGTGCTGAAGAAGCAGTACGTGAACCTGAACTACGTCTGGGCGATGCCGAAAGATCAGTCGCTGACCTTCGACTTCAACGGCTACAAGACCAAGCTGGACAAAGACTTCGCCGTCGACGACGCCCGCGACAACAAGATCTGGAGCCTGGCAGCGACCTGGGCTGTGGGTATCCACTCGTTCACGATCGCGCATCAGCGCAGCACCGGCGAGACCGGTTACACCTACGGCGGCTACCGCAACGCAGGCGGCACCGGCGATGGCGGCAACACCATCTACCTGGCGAACTCCTACTGGTCGGACTTCAACGGCAAAGACGAGCGTTCGTGGCAGGTGGGCTATGGCGTAAACCTGGGCACCGTTGTGACTCCAGGCCTGAGCTACCGCGTGGCCTACGTGCGCGGCGACAACATCGACGACGGCAGCGACCGTGGGCGTGGCGAAGAGCGCGAATTGTTCAGCCAGTTGACCTACGTGGTCCAGAGCGGCCCGGTCAAAGACCTGTCGGTGCGCCTGCGTAACTCGTTCCTGCGCGTCTCCAACGATGTGGATCAATACAACGTTGGCGGTAACGAAACCCGGATCTTCGTCGATTACCCGATCAACGTGTTCTGATGTGTGAAGTCTTCTGACCGACGTGAATCTGTAGGAGATTCATGTGGTCCAGCGCGTCGCGCTTTCGCAAGGCAAACACCGTCCCTGTGGGAGTGAGCTTGCTCGCGAAGACTGCATTATAGCCGCTGGAGATCTAGCGGCTGCACCCGTTTCTGCGCGAGCGAGGTGGATCGCCAGCCCGCTCGCTACCGCAGACTCAGCCGGTCCTCTGCAGCGGTAGCAAGGTGTTCACTGCACTGGCGATCCCTCCCGCTCTCCCGCTACCATCGCTGCATCCCACTCCAGCCGGTTTCATCATGGCAATCGCCGCGCCGCCCGACCTCTCCAACACCGCCGTCCCCGTGCAGCCTTTGTCGCGGACGTATCCGCGGGGCTTGTACATCGAGCCCCATGAGCATGAGTGGGGGCAGGTGCTGTACGCGATGTCTGGCGTGATGTGGGTCGAGACGCCCAATGAAGCGCTGGTCGTGCCACCGCAGCGCGCGGTCTGGTTGCCGCCCGGCGTGCCCCATGGCATCCGCGTGGTGTCGGATCTGGAAATGCGCAACATCTACCTGCGCCCGGCGCTCGCCCAGACCCTCGACGCCACGGTTCAGGTCCTGGAAGTCGGGCGCTTGTTGCGCGAGCTGATCGTGGGTCTGGTGGCCGAGCAGGACAAGGAATCGGACTACTACGATGCCGTGGTCAAGCTGGCGTTGCTCGAACTCAAGCGCGCCCGGCGTTCTCTGCTGAAAGTGCCGATGCCCGATGACAGCGACCGCAGGCTGATGAATGTCTGTCAGGCGGTGATGATCGAGCCGTCCATCAATGTGTCATTCGAACAGCACGCGGAAAACGCCGGCGCCAGCGTGCGAACATTGTCCCGGCTGTTTCAGGCGGTGCTCGGCATGGGCTTCGCCGAATGGCGGCGACAGGTGCAGCTGGCGACGTCGGTGGCGGAGATCATTCAGGGCGTGCCGGTCAATGCCATTGCTCGCTCAATGGGGTATTCACCGAGCAGCTTCAGCGACATGTTCCGCCGCGAGCTGGGCATGGCGCCTTCCCAGTACCCGGTCGTTGATCCATTCCACTAACGCCTGCGCCGACTGTGTCCGAAATTCAGAAGCTCTTGGCCGGTAGCGCTCGCCGGCCCTCCTTACACTCTGGTCATCGCTTAACGCAGTCGCGCCGCCGCCATCGAGCTGCGCGTCCCACGCACCGGAGTTTGTCATGAGCTACGTCATTTCCCTCGCAATCGGTATCGCCGTCGGGTTGCTGTATGGCCTGCTGGACTTCCGCTCACCGGCACCGCCTCTGGTCGCACTGGTTGGCTTGCTCGGCATGCAGGCTGGTGAATGGCTGTGGCCAGTGGGCAAGCAGTTCTTGTCCAACCTGGCCTCCTGAATCGACGACCTCCCTTTCCTACTCTGGATGAACCCATCATGAAAGCACTGCAATTCTCCCGCACCGGCGACCTGGCTGCGCTGGAAGTCGTCGATCTGCCCACGCCTGTCCCCGCGGCCGGCGAAGTTCTGGTGCAGATCAAAGCCGCAGGCCTGAATCCCAGCGACGTCAAAAACGTCCTGGGCCGCTTTCCCTACACCACGATGCCACGCATTCCGGGCCGTGACTTCGCGGGCGTGGTCGTCGAAGGCCCGCAGGAACTGATCGGCAAGGAGGTCTGGGGCACCGGCAAGGAAATCGGCTTTGTCCGCGACGGCTCCCACGCGGGCTACATCACGCTGTCGGCCAAGGGCGTGGCGATCAAGCCGGCGTCGCTGAGCTTCACTCAGGCCGCCAGTCTGGGCGTCCCGTACACCACGGCGTGGGACGCACTTGAGCGCAGCCTCGTGCAGGCCGGCACTCGGCTGCTGGTCATCGGTGCCAATGGCGCAGTGGGAAGCGCCGCCATCGCACTGGCGAAAGTGCGCGGCGCCCAGGTGCTGGCGGCGGTGCGTAAAACGGATCAACTGAAAGCGCTGCAAGAGCAAGGCTTCAACGCGATCCAGCTCGACAAACCGGAAGACCTCGGCGCCCAAGTGAATGCCGTGTTTCCAGGCGGCGCCGACGTGATCTTCGACACCACCGGCTTCTGGCTGCCGGCTTCTGTGCCTGCGCTGGCTCAATTCGGTCGCATCGCAATCATCGCCGCGCCGGTGGACGGCCACGTGCAATTGCCGGCGCTGGCGCTGTACCGCAAGGGCGGTTCGGTGGTGGGGATCAACTCGCTGCTGTACGGCGTTGAAGCCTGCGCGCGAATGCTTGAACAGTTCGGCAAGCAGTTCGACGACGGCACCTTGCCGCGGCCGACCGGGCTGCTTGAGTCTCCACTGGAAGAGGGCCTGGCGCGTTACGCCGAAGTCAATCAGGGCGGCGCCGACAAGGTGATTCTGCTGCCGTGACAGGCGAGCATGGGCGTTAGTGCAGGGCTGACCCGATCACTGGACGGGCAGCCCTTTCAGATAGTCATGCTGAACGCGTTTGATCGACCCGTCTGCCTGAAGCGTGTCGATCGCTGCCTTCAGCTTCTCGACCATCTGGGGGTCGCAGTCCTTCGAGCACGCCAGATACAGATCGGCGGTCATCAACGCTCGGCTCATCATCAGCGGGCGATCGCTGATCTGCTTCCAGATGTAGAGCGTTTCCGGGACGCCGTTAAACCACGCATCTACCCGGCCCTTGAGCAGCATCAGCGCCGGGTTCTCGCCGATCTTCAGCGGATAAATCTGAGCCGCTGAAAAACCTTCCTCACGTAGACGCGTCTCCTGCGCCGAGCCACTGCCGACGGCGATCATCTTGAAGGTCTTGCGCGCCTCTTCAAAACTCTCGACGTGACGATCAAGGCTGAAAAACGCTCGGTCCATCGTCATCAGCGGAGCGATCCAGGTGAAGCTGTCTTCCCGGCTTTGAGTGCGGGTCAGCGGCGCAATGAGCTTGTTCGCCCCAAGCGCCACATCGCGTTGCGCGCGCGGCCACGGCGGCGACAGCAAGTGGGCGGAATACCCCGCCATCGCTATGGCCTGAAGGCTGATGTTGCCCGCGATCCCGTGCCGGTCGCCTTGACTGGCCATCGTCAGCGGCGGCGCTTCGGCTACGAACAGGTCGACGGTCGGCAGCGCAAACGCTGCTGACGAGCACGCCAACAACGCGCTGGCCGCGTAATGGATACAACGAGAAATCCATTTCATGGCAGTCATGCTCAAAGGGAATAGGGCGCCGGGACAGTCCTTGTGCCAGGTGTGTTATCCAGTCTGGCATCGGTTTGTCATCTCTGCCGGGCGCAGTGCGCATCCAGCGTCGATTCCGGGGGAATATTTGAGCGAAGGCGAATCAGGTCTTGTTGTGCTCATTGGTGTAGCGCCCGCTCAGCACCCAGCCGCACTCCAGTAACGTCTCGATCCAGTCCTCGTACGAGTCGTCCACGTCCAGCAGGTTCATGAACTGATCTTCGATATGGCAGCGGAAGGTCTGTTCCTCGACGTTCCACTCCACATCCCGAATCCGCCAGACACGCTGCATCGGCAGCTGAATGTTCAAGCCATGGAAGGGGACGAACGGCAGCTCCACTTCGTAGAGCAGCTTGGACCATTCGGACGAAATCTCCGGGGTCTGGTGGGTCCAGACGTACTTGATCAATCGGACTTTGTGCACGGTTGGGCCTTCTATCGTGTTTCTGATGGCGGGTCGCTGTCCTGACGCAGACGCGAGGGCCCGTTGGATGGGTATACGTTACTCGATGGGGGCGGGATGGGGGAGGGGGCGCTCTGAATCTTAGGGCGCCATTTGAACCTGACGGTTTGGTTCTCTCCGGGTGAAAGCCGTTTAGGCGTGATCCTGGTGAATGACTACGTTGAGGCCTTCTGCCTTATCTGGGGCGACGAAGTAGCTGGTGATCAAGTCGAATTCAGCGTCGGTTGCTGCGAAGTCATGCTCGCCGCGCTGGTTTCTGAGGTGCAGTCGGGCTCGGCAGGTTTCGTCGTCGACGTCGATGAAGTGAAGGCTGTGAGAGGCTTGGGCGGTATCCGCCAGACTGCGTAACCATTGGCGGTCTGCGGGAGTGTTGGCGGGGAAATCAAGAACCACATTGATCCCGGCCTTCAGCATGTCGATGACCAGAGGACCTACGACATCTCGGAGTCTTCTTGAGAGCGTTACGTAGTCGGCGACCGAGTGGATCTGGTCTGGGTAGAGTCTTGAAAGCCAATGGTCTTCGGTTAGCAGGATCGCTGTTTGTTCGGCTTTAAGAGAATTCGCTAGGGTGGATTTCCCGGATGCGATCTTGCCGCATAGGAGGTGGAGCGTGGGGTTGGCCATGGAGACGCGTCCTTATGTCGAAGCACGATGATGCTAATGGTGCGCCCTTCTTTGGCAGCGCAAATGTTGGTGGCTACAGGGTTTGTCAAACAGCCGTCAAACAGTTCGCCGTGACCCGTTGCGTGTAAACACAGGCTTATTGGGCCCTAATAAGCCTCGATGATCCTAAAAAGCCGTATCCGATCAAACAGCCGTCAAACAGAGACACCTAGGCCCAAAACGGGTGGTATTGCATAAGCTTCCGCGACTTGTTGTCGGGGTTCGCAGGCTTGACCAAACCCGCCTCTACGGTTTCAGCGATGATCCTGGACGCCTGAGCAGAATTGCCTTCCGAGATTTCGAAGCGAGCGCGAAGGCTTGGGTTAGTTAAAACATCGTTTGACACATATCTAAGGCAAGCATGCTGATAGCATGCGCGGGTACGGTCGTCTTTGCTCATATCTTTCAACGCACGGTGTGCATATAGAACCACCACCATGGCCTGTTCTTTGAGGAGGAAGCTTGGAGCGGGAAGCTGATAAGTCTCGACCTCCGAAACCACTTTATCAATGCCACTGCCGCGCTCCTCGCAGATATTCATGCGCCTCATTAAAGCTGCAAGTGACTCATTACGTGAGCGCGGAGGCTCATCCATCATGCGCAACGTGTCGACCAGCGGACGCCCGGGATTTGTAATCTCAATTCGGTCATCGAATACTTCGACCATCGGCCCGGTTCCGGTCAGCGTGAAGTCTTGATGGATAAGCGCGTTCGCTACGAGTTCACGGATTGCCAGTTCAGGATATGAGCGGACACCGCGGCGTAACGCTTGACCGATCTGTTCACTTTCGGGGAGCAGCGCATTGATGTAACCAATCGCGCCCTCAAAACCTACCGCATAGCCTTTGTTTCCGGGGGCCTCTCGCAAAGTGTTTATGCGATTCCGGCCTGCATACTGGATGACGCGTAGACCTTTTCGGCTAAGTGAACCGAAGTCATTCAGGCTTTTAGCGAAGAGAATCGCTCCAAGGTTCGTAACGGACCAGCCCTGAAGGCCAGCTACGATTAGCCCATCAGAGGACAACCGCGAGAGAATACCTTCTTTATTTGACGGAAGTGGATGCCCTATAAGATCGAAGTACTTGGTGTAATCCAGAAGTCTCAGCACCTGATCAGCTTCGATTCCGGCAGCCGCGATACCCTGTTCGAAACGACTCACGTTTAAGACTTGCCACAGCTCACGTTCTTTTTCTGGGTAAGCTTTTAACGGCTTTTTAAGGCTACCTACACGGATGTATTCGTTGCCAGAAAACTGAACGGGAGTGTGAAGTGCGGCCGGAATCTCCAGAATGACAACGTGCTTGCCTTCTTCATCGACCTCATAAAAATGTAAATCAAGGCTCGGGGTCAGCATGCGTACTAGCCAATGTTCGAGCTCTTCGTTTCCTTTCTTCGCCTGAGCAGGCCTGAACGATGTGCCAACGATTTGCTGAGAGCCATCCGCAATGCCCCAAACCATGTAGGCATAAGGTTCTCTTCGGAGTCTGGCGCTGTTGGATAAAGCAGAGACCGTCTCACCGATCATATCGGGGGAATCGTTGTTTTCTTTGAATTCAACCCACTCTTTCTCGCCATCCAATTGGCGAAGTCCGTGAAGCAGGCGCTCGAGTTGAACAGCATTCATGATCAAGGGTCCATTCTGCACGATTTGTCTCGGCAGATTATGCGTTATCCGCACTCTTCTAGCCGAGCGGTTCTGTGTAAGCGAATGGGTTCTGAATACGGTGCATGAGGTCAAAAAATGCCTTCACCCGATCAATACCGCAACTTAATCGAGCGCCAAACAAAAAAGGCCCACCTTTCGGTGAGCCTTTTTGCTAAATCTGGTGCCGGCACCAGGAGTCGAACCCGGGACCTACTGATTACAAGTCAGTTGCTCTACCAACTGAGCTATACCGGCGTTGTGGGCGCTGATTATAGGGATTTGATCTGGCGAGTAAAGCCCTAATTTCAGTTTTTTCGCGGCCCTTATGCCGGAAGGTGATTACCGTTATTCACAATCAGCACAAGCCGAAGGCGATGATCGGTCGAATTCAGGAACCATTCTCAATCGTTCGCAAGCTACTGTTTTAGCGCCAATTTTATGCTGGCCAAAAAATGAACAAATGGTTACATCCACTCCAGCGCAGGATTTCCGGGCGTTGGCTGGAATTTAATCAACAGACTTATCCACAGGAGCTGGCGTCAAAAAATGCTCACGGTCGTTCGGCGAGAATCAGCAGATTGCGTGGGGTGACTTGGCTGTCGCAGAAGGTGCCGATCTGCACGTCGTACCCGCACTCAGTCAGATAAAGCGCGCGGTCGAGGATGAGCCACATTTCCAGCGGTCGGCGGAAGAGGTTGCGCAGCAGTTCGAGGTTGCGCACTTCGGCCAAGCGCGCCCATCCCGCTGCTTCAAGTGCCGTCCAGTCCTGAGTGCCGGGCAACGGCAGTTGTTTGAGTTCAGCCAAGTCGCGGCAGTAGTCGGCGAAGGGTTTGTCGAGCCAGGCGCTGGGCAGCGAAGGCGTCGGCAGGTAGTCGTCGACGCCTCGCAGCTCTCGCTGCAGCAGGTCGAAGCCGAGGCGTCGGGCCATGGAGGTGTCGCGTTGGCGGCGCACGCGGGCTCCGGCGGTGACGGTTTCGCTAAGGGGCAGGCCGAGGTCGTCGATGGAGAGCGTAAGCGCGGACGCTTTGCCCAGTTGGGAGATCGGCACGTATTGCTCGCCTTCGATGCGGTTGTAGCAGCAGGGCGCAATGGCCAGTTGTTGGCAGCGCGCGTCGCTGGCGAGGTGCATGAGGCGCACATGAAGGTCGCCGCAGGCGTGGAGGGCGACGGGCGTGTGATGGGCTTCTAGAAGCGCAGCCGCATCGTCGGCCATGACGTCCTGGTGCAGATGATTCGCGGTGATGCCCAGTTTGTCGCTGAGTTGCCGTCCTGCTTCAACCAGGTGCGCGTCGTATTCCAGGCAGGTCAGGGCTTGGCCGCCATGGGCGAGGCGTCGACCGAGGTGGCCTTTGCCCGAACACCAGTCCAGCCAATGGGTTGGCTGTCGCTGAAAGCTCAAGCGACTGGCGAAGGCTTCGATCTGCTGCCATTTGCGGCCGGGGACATCGACGCTCATGCGCGATGACACGACTTCCAGGCTAGCGAGCGGCAGGGCGTCGATCTCGCTTAATGCCGTCGACTCTAAAGCCAGCTGAATAAAGGGCTTTGGCGCATCGAGCTGTTCGGGGTGGTTGTGTGCAGCTTCTGCCTCTTCCAGGGAACGTTGTCGCAGCCAGCGGGACAGCTCAGGGTGTTGCGACTCCCACGGCAGGTGGCGATGGGTGAAGGGTCGCGGGCGCCACAGGGCCTGATGCTCGAGCAGAAAGGCATCAAGCGCCGCGAATCGGGATTGGAGTTGCGAGGGTGTGAGTGGCATTGGGTTATGGCAGTTGCGCGATGATGTGCAGCATACGGTGAATCAGGGGCAAGGCGCGCCCATCCGACATGGAAGTCTGTGGCGGCTGAGCTGCCGCCTTCGTGAGCAAGCTCACTCCCACAGGTCCGGTGTCTGCTGCACGACGGGCGATCCCCCACATGAACGGTGTTTGCTGTGCGATAGGCGATCTGCCACATGGACCGTGTTTAATGCGCGAAACCCCGGCGTCTGAACGACGGGGGATCTCCGCTAGGATGCGCCTCGTTCCTCACCGCCCTTGGCTGGCATCCACCCGCAAATAGCGCTCAAGTAACTTGAAGCCTTGCACCAGCACGAACGACATCACCAGATAGATCAACCCGGCGATGAGGAAGGTCTGCTCCGGCATGTAGGTCCGCGCGTTGATGGTGCGGGCCATGCCGGTGATGTCGAGCAGGGTCACGGTGCTTGCCAGCGCGCTGGCCTTGAGCATGAGAATGACTTCGTTGCTGTACGCGGGCAGGCCGATGCGGGCGGCGCGGGGGAGGATGATGTACAGCAGCGCTTTTCCTTTGGACATGCCCAGCGCGCGAGCCGCTTCGATCTCGCCGGGCGGCACGGCCTGAATGGCGCCGCGCAGGATCTCCGCGATGTAGGCGGTGGTGTGCAGCGTCATGGTCAGCGCCGCGCAGAAGAACGGATCGCGCAGGTACGGCCACAGCGGACCTTTGGTGACGACGTCGAACTGCGCCAGGCCGTAATAGACCAGAAACAGCTGCACCAGCAGCGGCGTGCCACGAAAGAAGAAGATGTAAGCGTAGGGCAGCGCCCGGACATAGGCGTTACGCGAGGCGCGAGCGATGCCCAGCGGAATGGCAAGAATGAGGCCGGCAATCACCGCGACGGCGACCAGTTCCAGCGTGACGGTGGCGCCGTGCAGCAGTTTCGGCAGCCATTTGAGGACGAATTCCCAGCTCATGACGCGCTCCTCGCAAAGCCCACCGAAGCGCGTTTTTCCAGCCACGCCAGGCCGATCATCGACAGCGCGGTCATGCACAGGTACATCAGCGCCGCGACCATATAGAAGGTGAAAGGCTGCTTGGTGGACGTGACAGCGATCTGCGCGTGACGCATGACCTCCTCAAGCCCGATGACCGAGACCAGCGCGGTGTCCTTCATCAGGATCATGAACAGATTGCCCAGCCCCGGCAGTGCAATGCGCCACATCTGCGGCATCACCAGCTTGAAGAAGATGCGCGAGCGTGACATGCCCAGCGCCAGGCCCGCCTCGCGGTGGCCTTTCGGGATCGACAGCATGGCGCCACGAAACACCTCGGTCGCGTAGGCGCCGAAGCACAGGCCCAAGGCGATGACGCCAGCAGCGAAAGCACTCAGTGACAGGTTCGGGATGTCGAACAGCTTGCCGATCGCCCGCATCGAGCTGACCGTGCCGAAGTAGATCAGCAACACCCACAGCAATTCGGGGATGCCGCGCACCAGTGTGGAATAGGTGCCGCCCAGCCACTGCAAGGCACGATTCGGCGAAGTCTTCGCCAGCGCCCCGAGCAGGCCGAGGACCAGCCCCAGGCAGAGGGCCGACAGCGCAAGTTGGAGGGTCATCAGCATGCCGGCGGCCAGGGCCGGGCCGAATCCATAGAGATCGAAGTTCATGGCGTTGTTTGTCTAAAGGACAGACGCCGCCGTCTGCACGAGCAGGCGGCGGCGATGGTCAGGCAGGTCAGAGGATGCTGAACGGAAAATACTTGTCGTTGATCTTCTTGTAGGTGCCGTCGGCGATGATTTCTTTCAGCGCTTCGCTCAGCTTGTCGCGCAGCGGGTCGTCTTTGCGCACGGCGATGCCGATCTTGTCGTCAACCGGCAGCGCGTCACCCTTGAACTCGAAGCTCTGGCCTTCCTTGCCTTTCAGCCACTCGTAGCTGGCGTATTTGTCGCCGAGCAGTGCGTCGAGGCGGCCCGAAGCCAGGTCGAGAAAGGCGTTTTCCTGGGAGTCGTACAGCTTGACGGTCACGTCGTCGCCCCAGTTGTCTTCCAGCCAAGTGCCGGAGAGGGTCGCGCGTTGAGCACCGATGGTCTTGCCTTTCAACGTCTCCTTGATCGCGGCCAGGTCGCCACTGAGGCTGGTGGTTTTAGGCGCGACAAATTGCAGCTTGTTGGAGTAGTAAGGAATGGTGAAATCCACGGCCTGCATGCGTTCTTCGGTGATCGACATCGAAGAAATCAGGAAGTCGAACTTCTGCGCGTTGAGCGCTGGAATGATGCCGTCCCAATCGGAGGTGACGGTTTCACAGGTCACTTTCATCTTCGCGCACAGCGCGTTGCCGATCTCGACGTCGAAGCCCACGACCTGACCGCTGGCGTCTTTGTTGTTGAACGGCGGATAGGCGCCCTCGATGCCCATTTTCAGGGTGTCGGCAGCAAAGGCGCTGGAAGCCATGGCCAGGGTGGCGGCAGCGGCCAACAGAATGTTTCTCAGGGTCTGCATCGATGTTGCTCCGTTAGCGATTGCTGGACATGAATTGTTTGCAGCGCGCCGACCGTGGGTCATCGAAGACCTGGTCTGGCGATCCTTGTTCTTCTACCAGCCCTTGGTGCAGGAAAACCACTTCGCTGGACACCTGTCGGGCGAAATTCATTTCGTGGGTCACCATCAACATGGTTCGGCCTTCTTCGGCCAGGCCACGAATAACACTAAGCACTTCCTGCACCATCTCGGGATCGAGGGCAGACGTGGGCTCATCGAACAGAATGACCCTGGGCTGCATCGCCAGCGTGCGTGCAATGGCGGCACGTTGTTGCTGGCCGCCCGACAATTGCGCCGGATAGGCATGACGCTTGTCGGCAATCCCCACTTTGGCCAGCAGCGCTTCGGCAACTTCAGTGGCCTCGGCCTTGCTCTGCCCCAGCACGCGACGCGGCGCCTCGGTGATGTTATCGAGGACGGTCATGTGCGGCCAGAGATTGAAATTCTGAAAGACGAAGCCGATCTCGCTGCGCAGGCGGTTGATCTGACGGTTGTCGGCGGCGATCAGTTCACCCTTGCGGGTGGCTTTGAGCTTGAGCTCTTCGCCAGCAATGAGAATCTGCCCCTGATGGGGATTCTCCAGCAAATTGATGCAGCGCAGCAGCGTCGACTTGCCTGAGCCAGAGGAACCCAGAATCGAGATCACGTCGCCATCGCGCGCACTCAGCGAGATGCCCTTGAGCACGTCGAGTTCGCCATAGCGCTTGTGCAGATTGCGGATTTCCAGGGCGGGCGTGGCCTCGGCCATGTTCAGTCCTCGTGTGTTCGGTGGGCTCATCGGGTTGGCCAGTTGGACGCCACTTGGCGGTAGCGACAGTCGAACTGCGCGAAGGCTTATGAAGATGAGCTTGATGGGCGCCGGCTCAGAATGCCTTTGCGCAAAAAGGGCGCGATGGTGCCAGCTTTAACCGCCGTGGGGAAGGGTGTTTCGGCCACGGGCGCGATTGGCGGCTGGTCTTGTGCGCTTATTTGGTGCCATTTCGTTTTAAATGTGTATTTTCGGTGCGGCCAATCGTCTCCCTCCTGTTGCGCTCGGTAACGTTTCCTACACGACTGGCGAATTGCTATTGCATTCATGGACTTGCGGAAATCGTCTGCAACGGCCGTATCCCGCTGCGACGTCGTATCTGAAACATCCTGGCGTAATTCTTGCGTAAAAAATAAATAACAGAGCTGTTGTGTTCTCTTTACGAAGAGCCGCCACACGTCCTGATCCGTACAAAAATCCTTCTAAGGTTGGTTCCATGAGCAGCACACCCAACGCTTCAAACCTTGAACAAGGGCTCAAACCGCGGCACATCACCATGCTGTCGATCGCCGGCGTAATCGGCGCCGGCCTCTTCGTAGGCTCCGGTCACGCGATTGCCGAAGCCGGGCCGGCCGTACTTCTGGCCTACGGCGCCGCAGGTACGCTGGTGGTGCTGGTGATGCGCATGCTGGCGGAAATGGCCGTCGCTTCGCCGGACACCGGTTCTTTTTCGACTTACGCCGACCGCGCGATCGGGCACTGGGCCGGCTTCACCATCGGCTGGTTGTACTGGTGGTTCTGGGTGTTGGTCATTCCGCTGGAAGCCAACGCCGCCGCGACGATTCTCCACGCGTGGTTCCCGAACGTGGCGATCTGGGCGTTCACGCTGGTGATCACTCTGCTGCTGACCGCGACCAACCTGTTCAGCGTGAAGAACTACGGGGAGTTCGAGTTCTGGTTCGCGCTGATCAAGGTCATTGCGATCATTGGCTTCGTGCTGCTGGGCATTGCGGCGGTGTTTGGTCTGCTGCCCAACAGCCAGGTCAGCGGCGTGAGCCACTTGTACGACACGCAGGGCTTCCTGCCTAACGGCATGGGTGCTGTGCTCGCAGCGATGCTGACCACCATGTTCTCGTTCATGGGGACCGAGATTGTCACCATCGCGGCAGCTGAATCGAAGAATCCCGGTCAGCAAATCACCAAGGCCACCAACTCGGTGATCTGGCGGATCTGCCTGTTCTACCTGCTCTCGATCCTCCTCGTCGTCTCGCTGGTGCCGTGGAACGACAGCCGTCTGGCTGAAGTGGGCTCGTACCAGACCGTGCTTGATCTGATGGGCATTCCGAACGCCAAGCTGATCGTCGACATCGTCGTGCTGGTCGCCGTGACCAGTTGCCTGAACTCGGCGCTGTACACGGCTTCGCGCATGCTGTTTTCCCTCGGCAAACGTGGCGACGCGCCTGCTGTTTCCCAGCGCACCACCAAAGCCGGCACGCCTTATTGGGCGGTGCTGCTGTCGACCGGTGCCGCGTTTGCCGCCGTGTTCGCCAACTACGTCGCACCCGCAGCGGTGTTCGACTTCCTGCTGGCAAGCTCGGGCGCGATCGCGCTGCTGGTGTATCTGGTCATCGCCGTCTCCCAGCTGCGTATGCGCCGCAAGCGTGAAGCAGCAGGCCAGGCCATCGACTTCCGCATGTGGCTGTTCCCGGGCCTGACCTGGGCGGTGATCGTGTTCATCGTCGCCGTACTGACCATCATGCTGTTCCAGGAAGGCCACCGCATGGAAATCATCGCCACCGGGCTGCTGAGCATCCTGGTCGTGGCGGCCGGTTTGATCGTGTCGAACCGTCGCAAGGCGGGGAAGGCAGGGAAGGTTGTGCTGAATTGATGGGGGAGTGAGTCGGTTGTGACCGACCGCTGTCGAGAAGCCGCTATCAGGGATGATGGCGGTTTTTTTTGTCTCGACGGTCGGGTCACGGTGGGAGGTTCAGCGTCTTAGCTCATCCTGGCCAGCACCGATCTCCCCCGCACCTGATGCAGCACCACCGCCGCCAGATGCAGCGCCACCAACCCTGCCAACACGGCACACAGAACGTGATGCACCTGATGCAGCTCCAGCAGCATGATTTTCGAGTGGATGAGCTGTGGCAGCGGCACCAGCGCCAGCAGCATGACCGGGTGGCTCATCATCAGCACCCCGGTAATCAGTACGCCCGCCACCGCCCCATAGATCGCCTTGTGCGCAGCGCTCGCCAGTCGCGCCTGGATGTTTTTAGCGGAGTGCCGCGCAGGGGCTTTGATCGCCAGCCACAACCGCCAGACGAAGAACGGAATAAACAGGCTGGTCAACTGCGGATTGAACGACTCGACCCATTGCCGAAAAGGGTCGTTCTGATCCAGCAATGCCACGCCGAAGCCGCTGAACGTCGCCCACAAGATGACGGCGGCAGACAGCCAATGCAGGAAGATTCGGGTTCGGGAGTAAGGGCTCGTTCCGTCTGAAGCCGGTTCAGGCGAAGGAGTGATTGGGAGTGTCAAAACGGCCAGCCTTTAGTTGAGAAGGAGTTGCATTCTCGTAATGGCGCAAAGCTACCGTTTTGACCGGGGTCATGTAAATGAAAAAACGTTTTAAGAACGCCCGCCTGCGGTCTGTGCGTTCTTTTTCTGCAGGATCACTGACGCTTCGTTGTAGGCGCTCTGAAATGCGTCGCTGCCGATCCATTCAACGGCCGAGTCTTCGTCTTCTTCGTGAAACAGTCCGCGGTAGGTGATCAGCAGGCCCATCATGAAGTCGGTCGCCGGCTCTTCGTCTTCTTCGGCGATCACCAGCTCAAGCACCGGGTATTGCAGGAAGACCACGCACAGCGCCAGCAAACTTATCGATTCGGCCTGCTTCATCGCTTCGAACAGGTCGTCGAAATCCGCCGGGTCGAAGCCGTTCTCTTCGATGTCTTTGAAATCGAACGTGCTCAGGTCGATCTCGACGTCATCGAAGGGCTCGTTGACGAAGGCATGATTGAGCACCGGGTGAATGACGCTCGGCCGGGCCTTGCCGGAACGGTTCTGCTTGGCCTTGGCCTTTGCCCGTTGGGCGCGTTTTTGCTGTTTGTCGGGGGAGGCCATGACGGCGGTTCCTTGTGCGGTGCAGCCATTCGCATGGCCCAGATCATCGGGCGCGTATTGTATTCAGTCTTGTGCCGGTTCGTCGTACTTGTTGCGGTCGATCCCCAGCATCTCCATTGTGGATTCCATCTCGATCTCGTCGAGAACGGCGCGGAACGCTTCGTAGAAATCGTCGTCGTGAATGCGCGCCCTGACGGTCGCCTCATCCAGTCCGTGGGCCCACATCATGTAGGCGCCCAGCGTGTTCACCAGGACGTCGAGGTAGTTGTCGAAGTCGATGTCGTAGAAAGCGTGGGCCGCTATCGGACCTCTGGCGAAGGCATCGAGCAGATCGAGGAACCCTTGCTGCTCGGCACGCTTGAGGACTTCGTAATGGGCGAGGCGTTGCTCCTCAGACGGCGCTGGCGCAGGGGACTGGTAAACCTCCGTCAACAGCATTTCGTCCTCAGTGATCGACATCCCGATATCCTCGCCCCTGATCACCGCCGCCATCGCCTCCCGCTCTTCCTCGTCCATGGTTTCGAGGATGTCGGGCTCTACGAAATTCTTGAGCAGGGTATCGTCGTCGAGCAGCGATGTGTCGTCGTCCGAGAAGAAATCAGGCATGAAGTAATCCGGGACGATCGGGCTGGGCGTCTGCGGGTGCTGGCGGGCGACTCGCTGCTCTTTGGCTTTGGTCTTGGCGCGCTTGGCTCGTTTCTGTTGCTTGCTGACAGATGCCATCACGAAGTCCTCTAGTCGGCTCACGCCTGCAATGTTAATAAATCGCGCCCAATAAAAAACCCCTGAATATTTCGATTCAGGGTTTTTTCGGTATTTATGTTGAATCTTTGGTGCCTGTCCATCCCGGCGCTGGCCACCCGCCGGTAGTTCTACCTTATCAAGATTTATCCACGGCAGCCGATGTGTGGGTATGAGCATCCCGCTGGACATACTCTGAGTTGAATCTCCCTTGCCCAGTCCAGCACCGTCGTTTTAGTCCTGCTCGATGCTTCTCCGAGAGGCTACTTCACCCACTTGAGATTGAATCCATGCGAATAACTGTACCGGTACTACTTTTAGGAATGCTTGGCGCTCAATGCGCGCTGGCGGCTGGGGATGGAACATCCGCAGTGGGCGGAGGCATAGGCGGTGCGCTTGGGAATGTCATTGGACAGCAAATGGGTGGAAGCACCGGCGCGGCGGTTGGTGCTGGTGTCGGCGGAGCCGCTGGCGGGGCTTTAGGCGCCAAAAGAGGAAGCAAGGCCGAAGCGGCTATCGGCGGCGGGCTGGGATCAGCGGGTGGGTCTGTCATTGGTAACCAGTTGGGTGGCTCAACAGGGTCAACCATAGGTGCCGGCTTGGGCGGTGCTGCCGGAGGCGCAGTGGGTAGCAACTTGGCAGATGACGGCGGCGACAATCGATCTCACGGCAAGCGACATGGGCACAAGAAAAACAAGCATGATCGATAGACCGGCGATCTGCTCCCATATCTCCAATCGCGCGACTTGAGCGACGACACAGCGCGATTGTCGGAGACGTCGGCCAGCACCTGGGCGTCTTCACGCAGATCCGGCTCTGAGCTCACGAATCCATTCACATCTATCCGGGATTACATGGAAACGGTGGGGAACCGTGAAAAGCAAAAAGCCCGCACGAGGCGGGCTTCTTGTGTGTTTTCAGGTGTGCTTGGCATCACCTGAAAACGAAAGGTGGTGCCAGAGACGGAATCGAACAGTAGCCTACGGGCTGCGCTATATAAGGCGTAGGCTGTTTTGGTGTCTCAGTTCTACTCACAAATCTACTCGCTTTTCTGAATCCTTCGGCCCCTTGGCTTTATTTCTGATGTCCAAAATAGTCTCAGCATCATATGTTCACGGTGCCGACGAACGGTTAGATCAGGTTGAGCGCGCCAAACGGCGGTGCCGATACGCGTGGCGCGGCATCAATAACCTTGGCACACGCTTCTGTCCGGCATTATTTCTCCCTCGTAGTGGTGCTGAGCACACATCGCAAGGTCTACGCCGTACGGTAGCGGAATGTGTATCGGCTCTCCATAACCGACATCGATCCGCCTCACAATGCGCTCGTTAGCACTTAGAACTTTCGAATCCTGGGGAATCTCATCTTTGAAATAATGACCTTTTACGTCGATGACGTGAGACCTGCCGACGCGATAGTTCAGGTCGACCGCAACGGTTACCTTCGTTGCACTCACCGATACAATTTGAGCGGTGCCCTCCACTACCCCTATGCCCAGCGAGCAGTTATTTTCTGATTCACACGAACGTAGGCTCATTGGTGGATAGCTTAGTTGAGTCGCGCCTCCTGATGACTGCTTTACGTCCAGTCGCGCGCCGACGCCATGGGCATGCTGTCCTGAAAAATCAGGACCTAACACGGATACGGTGACCAAAGCTGAGTCTTGTGGAGCAGATTTTCCACCGGCACAACCCGCAATCACCGCGTAGACAACTACAGCGACGAACCGAAAGCCCATATGCATAAAACGCTCTCCTTGAATTGATTGAATACCCTTAACTGCGTGGTTGGAAGAGGCACTGTGTAGTGGATCGGCAGGTCAGGTTGTTTCATGAGGTCGATAGGGGCGGACCGTCGGTCCTGAGGCTAGAGGTCGCGGTTGATGCTGCAGGTCTGATTGATCAGCAGCGTCGTTATACTGGCCGCCGGGCGACTCGCCAGCCTCCGCTTCATCCGCGCAACGGTGCCCGACACTTTCGCTCCCACAGGCTTCCAAGGCGTGGCAACCACCGTGGCAACTTCTGTCGTGGAAACCTGCGGCGCGCTCATGCATCGTAAAGCTAGCTTTGTCACTGGGGCGTGAGCGCCTGGCGCCGTGCGGTACCGGACAGCATCTCACCTGCTCCTCGTGCCTAACTTCCCTCATGCGGCCTACGAGTCGCCTTGATCTTCTCGATGCTCCAGGCGAGCACCTCTGATTTAATCCAGGCAACAGCCTGTTCACCGATCTTGATCTGCCCCGGGAACTTGCCATCCTTCGCCAGCCGGTAGATCGTCGCGGTGCTCAGGCCCGTAAGTCGCTTCACCTCAGGCAGTCGGATGAACTCAATCGCCGCGGCATCTGGTTTGTCGTCCATCACCAAGGTCCTCCGGGACTTGGGTCAGCGTCGTCCGGACGGCGCGCGCCCCATGAGTCGATCATGCTCCGCCTTCGCAGACCTGTGTCGAGCGTCCAGATAATCGGCAAGGTCGTTCACGTGGACACCGCAGGCTGACTTCTGGCTTTGCTCGAGCTTGACCAGCGGCAGGTCGATCTGGCCGGCAGCGATCTTCGTCTTCAACTTCTCGGGTGTCAGGTGAGTGAAGTAGTCGGAGCAGATTCGCTCCAGGGGAATGATGACCTGGCCGTCGTACTGGGCCATGAGTAGGAAAAGCGTTTTCATGGGGCAGTGACTAAAGATTAGAACGGAAGGAATTCATGTCGGCCGGCGGGGAATCCAGTTGCGCAGGCTATCTCCAGCAGCGCAGGTCAGCAGATCGAATTCTTCCCTATTGAGCCGACCGTCGTTCAATGCTTGGGTGAGATAGGCGCCGACCAGGAGCGTGTTGAGCTCGGCGATTTCTGGCGAATCAGCCAACTCAATATCGTTGATGAGGTTCCTGGCTTGAGCCATCACGGCTTCCGATGCAATCTGCATTTCAATCTCGGTCGTCGACGTTGTGCCGAATAAGCTTCGGTCGCTTGGCGCACGGATTCTGTCCCCCGGGGCGCGATTGTGCAGAGGTCATGCCCGCGCAGCAAGCTCGCCGACGCGCAACTCAACGGACTGCTCCACCACAAGGTAAAGCGCCTCGATCGACGCTGGCTGAAGAGCTTTCAAACGCTCCACCCCCAGCACGAACCCCTCTGCCCGAAGCCCGGCCCGCTCTGCCTCATCGTTGGACGTGGCTCGCCTGATTGAGGCGAGGAGGATATCGAGTTCCTGCCGGACGGCAGCGGGCATCATGATGGTGTCGTGATTCATGATGTTCTCCTTGCGCAATCTGTTGATGATAGACGAGCCCGGGGATTGAGCTCTCGGTGTTTGCTGAGTGCGTTGTATGACCTCGACGAGACCTCGTACCGTTCGTACCAGCCGCAGCGCAAAAGGGTGGATACCCGAAGTGGATACCGATGGGGCGTAAATGCGGGATTTCCCGTATTTAAAAACCAGTATCTCGCCGCAACCATATTCATGACGAATACGGATGATCTACGCTTACCGCTCCACAGGAAGGGATACGGTCATGAGCGAAGACAGGGAAAGGGCGTTGTTGCTGGCGCTGAAAGCGGTTTTGAACGTGGCCGGTAAGCAGGGCCTCAACATCGATGAGCTGTCAGAGGCAGCAGTTGATGAGCTGCTGCAATACCGCGCCTACGACGCCGAGCACGTGCCAATAGCGATTACCGAAATAGAGGTGGCAGTTGACGCGCTGCAGGTCTGAGTGATCAGTTGCGGCGCTATGCCCGCTTGCCGAGCGACTCATCGGCGCCCATACAAACGCGTAACCTGTTCCGTGACCTTCGATCCCACAAGTTGCCAAAGCGTGGAAACCACCGTGGCAACCGCAGAGGCAGGAAACGGAAAGGCTGTGCAACGGCTGGCGTACCAGCTTCCGCGTACTGGGCAGTCTCACGCGTACGGGGTGTTGTCTTCGAATACATAGGAGTTGTATTTCGCGTCTACAGACGCAACGCGCCCAAGATCCAGCATAGTGCCTTCTGTACCGCCATGGCTGAGCTTTGGTGCCATTGGATGCGTACTGGTCAGCGAGACTAGGTTGCTGTTCCTTAACAGGGTGCTTCTGACCTTAAATCGCTCGCACCAGCAGCGATGCCAATCTCACCACGTTCAAAAGTTTTCCGATGCTTTGCCGATATAGGCGTACCTAACCCGGAGATTTGTACATGGGACACAACGCGCAGGACGAAAAAGCCACAAGCGACTTCATGGACGCGGGAGCCATCCGCTTAGGGTTCGATGCCCATGAAAATCAATGGATGGTAGAAACGTGGATATGTCCAGAGCATTTGAATTCTGAAGACCCAGTGGACCTTGTCGCCAGAGCGATTGAGGCTAGCGACCGGCTGGTTCCAAATCTCACCATCTGCCTCAAGGTTGAGGGCGACGACATTCCCGAGTACTTGATATCGGGAATCGAAAAATTGGCCGACTCAGGATATCCGGCGAAAGTAATCGTTGTTTGTGGCGACTACAGCACCCATAAGCCGGGTAATCTTCTTTCTAACCGGCTCATACAGGCTGTGGCCAAATGCAATCCTGGTGGCATGCTTTGGCACCCGATCGCCAAAATTGGCGTACATGGTCCGACACGCCAGATCTTGCCGCAGGCGGCCCCTTAAATACTGATCTAACCCGTGGTTTCATCAGTCCGCCAGCAATCGCGCCAGCCGATCTTCGTACGGTTCTTCGCCGTTTGATTCGTCGATACCGTACGCCTGGCGCTCGGCCTTGATCAGCTTGAGCTCAGCGTCGACGCCTGCGTTCAGCGAGCGGGAAAACTCCGCCTGGTTGCCGGTCGTTACCTCGGTATTGACCAGTGACTGTCTGAGCCGCCCGGCGATCTGCTCCCAGACCTCCAATCTAGCAATCTGAGCGACGACGACACCCGCGCGTTTGTCCGAGACATCAGCCACCACCTGAGCATCTTCACGCAGATCCGGCTCTGATCGATCGGTGCGTGAAGTGGTGCGTGAAATCTTTTGGCGGGTGGCCGCGCGCACTTGCTCCGTGAGGTCGCGCTGCCAGCCTTGAGTCTTGGCCCGACTGCGGATGGTTCCCTCTTTGGTGCCGTGCGCCTGAGCGAGTGCGCGCAGCGATCCAGCGCCAGCACGATACGCTCGCTCGATCGCTTCCCAGTCCGGAGCTTCCCTCTTGGTCATGCCGACCTGCGCCTGGCGGGCGCGCCGATGCCGTGCATGCTCCAGCCGGTCATGAAGGTGGTTCGCCGGAGTTCAGGCGTCAGTGCCTCAGTCCAGCTCTCGCCGCGGTGCCGGCGCATCTTCACCGTCTGCCACTTCAAGCCTCTGAGGGCCGCCCACATCATCGCTGGGCGCGTGACGTCATCAAAGGTAACCAGGGTGGCGCCGGCGCAGATAGTCGTGCGAATAGGTCTGCGCGGAATGACAACTGAGGATAAATCAGAGGTGAGAGCATGCATGGTCGGCCATCTCGGGTGATCTAGACGTGACCGAATTTATGTGACTGTAGAAAGTGTGCCTGCTTCTGCTGGGGGAGGAACTCGAAAGTTCTCACTGGCGTCCCTGTGGTAGCAGTCGTCGGCGTTCAGTTGCTTCGGCTGGCGCTCCTCTTGCACTCGGACTGACCTGTCATCAGGAACGCGATGATTTGCAAAGGGCAGGCGGACTGACGCTATCGTGAGCAGGCGAGAGATCGGCAGGTAGACCACTTAAGGCGTGTTGTAACGTTACATCGAAAGTGCGGCCGTCGACGGGGGCGCCCGTGGAAATCTCATACGATTTCCCAGCGCATGTGCTTGGACTACCATGGGAAGCAGGTCGGATCTCGGGACATACTTTCCTCAAGGTTAAGACCTGCTGCTACTCCTCAGCTCCGCCTTGCCACTTGTCTTTGTCTAATGGATGGCAAGCTGCAAGAAGATCTGCAAATGACTCAGGAATGATTCCCTTCTCCAGCTTGGCCGCAAATACCGAGTACACGTCGGTTTTACTACCAGCCTTCCTGATGCTGTCTTGGTCATTAATCCAAACGTAAATGATCGTCTTGGGAGCCTCAGACCTGAACTGGAAAAATAGACGATAGCGAGGGTTCATTCCCTGCTTCTTCACGCGCCGCCAGTAGCCGCGGGTTTTCCCCAGAGTCTTGCCCTGGCGGAACGATGGGCTGTCCGGGTTGCTTGGAACGTTCACGAAGATGTTTTGAGCAATGGCCTCTAAAAGCTTGAACGATGGATGGTGATGAAACCCTTCAGGATCTCTATCGAGTGCTCGCTCGACTTCGGAGGTCAGTTCCTCGAGGCGCTGAACGAAAAACGGGTGAGCATATAAAGCCCACCCGTTTTCAACGTGAATAGTGCTTTCAGACACTATCAGCCCTCAAGCAGCTCGCGACGACGGTTCATCTCGGCCTTCGCCCTAAGGCCATTGATTCGGCCAATCAGTGATCGAGAGAGAGGTTTGACCGAATCAGGATGGTTCTTGATGTCGGCGTCGAGGTGATCCAGAAACGCTGCTTCACAATCGAATTCAGCTTTCTTCTCAGCGAACGATACGACGTTGGTCTTTGACATGTGTGAGGTGCCTCAATTGAGAGCAATTCCCTGAGCGTGGTAGCAGGGTTGTGTTCGTGTGACTACAAGCGATCGCAAGTGACATAGTGATTATATCGATTGATCGTATTTGAGCAAGGTCCGCCGGGCGCTGCTGACGCTCGGAGGGCACTAACCCCGGTGAAAACTTTTTCTGCGCTGTGTTGCGTAGCAATCTGTACGGCACCCAAGCATTGCGAAGGTTCAAATCATCAATAGCAACTCATGCGGTTTGTCCAGGGGGGCGGCTGATATTGAGGAGCCTGCTTGATGATGATCACCGGCGGAGGTCGCCCGACTCCTGCAGCGATCCGAGCTTGGAGCTTGGCTCGGGCTTCGCGCTGCCGCTGAACCCCATCGAACTGTACTGTCGGGAATGATGGTGAGCGTCCCAGCCACAGAAGCGATAGTCGTCAGGACTGGCAAAGAAGAGGGATGTATCTCACGACCTGACCCTTGGCGCGTAAATGATGGTTATCACTTACATCGGCCGGGAGTGAGTCGTCTTGAGTAGGAGGGATGAAGACTATCGATCTGGCTTGGCAAAACCCTCGACGATCCAGACGCAGACCATGCCGAACAGGTAGAGGACGACAAGCGGGGCGATACCGATCTTGATCAATTCACCCCAGAAATCCGCGTCATTCCAACCGATGAATATCCCAAAGCCGAGCCAAAGCGCTGCGAGTAGGAAGAACACCCTGCGAAATCCCTGCTTGTAGGCGAAGCGAATGCGGACCTTTTGCATGGTGCCCCCTATGCGTAGGGCACCATGATAAGGGTTACCGGTTGACGTGGGTAGGAGGCAGCTCAATCGGTCCAGGCTTGCGCACTTGCTCGGTCAGATAGACCAGCGGACCGACCGTTGCGATGCGCGCGCGCGCTGAGTTGCCCAACGCTTTTTCCCATGACCGGTACGCCTGTGTTCGGACCAATTGTTTCTCGCGGGCCAGCACGTTCGCCTTGAGCTGGCCACCCGCGGCCGCGTAGGACTTCAGCAGATTTCCCAGCTGCGGCGATGCAAGCAGATCAGCTGCTTTCTGCTGAATCGGCACGGCGTTTTTACGCATACCCGCAACGACAGCAATGGTTGCACCAAGCCCTGGGACACCTACGGCAGAACCTACGCCTTCCGCAGCCACTGCTGGCTTGGCGATTCCCCATATCCGGCTGATCACGCCACCTTCTCCCAAATAGTCATCCAGCGCATTACGAGAGATTCCGGTGTGCCTGGTTTGTTTGGACGCGTCGCTGATACCTCTCGCGACTGTGGCGATATCGTCCAGGCGCTTGATAGCGTCCTCTGGGAGATGTTTCTCGAACCTGCTCCGGGCAGCGCCATGGCGCGTAACCCCACCCCACCAATCTGCGAATCCCGTCGGTGAAAGCTGTCGTTGTCCCGATTTCGCCGTAAATGCGTCGTTCAACGCAGTCGCGATCGCAGACTGCCTATCAGCCTGAGGGATGCGGGCAATGATGTTGTCGAAGTTTTTGAAGTTGCCCACGCCCAGTTGCTTCACCGAGGAACCAAGGCTGGTGGCGATCGAGCCCGAAAGATCCTTGCCGAGAACCGTCTGCAGGCCGCTTTCGAGTGTCTTCCGTTGCGCAACGAGCGACTTCGCACCTTGGTAGATTGCTCCAAGGTCAGGGCTCACCGCATTTACCAGCGCTTCCTGGTCGCGGGTGAGCGTGCTGTACAGCGCGTCCAGTTGGCCTTGCTGCATGTCTTTGAAGGGGCCGCTGCGGCTGTAGCCCTGCCCGATCTGCTTTCGAACGAGGTCAATCGCACTGTAGGTCGGGTGCGTCACAATTCTCTGCACAGTTCCTGGGATCAGCGGATTGGGCTCTGTTCGAACTTTCGGAGCAAGAATACTGAGCGCTTTACGCTCATTCGCATTGAGCAGCGGCGCCCCGCCCAGGTCGGCGATCTTTCCGTCCAGAAATGCGATCGTGTTGTAGGCAGGGGTCTGTGTTGTTCTTGGAATCTGCTTTCCGATGTAACCATAAAGGTCGTCTGCCTGGCCTTTGAGGCCGTCAACGGTTTGCATCGCATTGCGCTTGAATTGGTCCGAGAAGGCAGCTTTGTCAGTGTTACCACCGAATTCGGTGATCAGCTCATCAGCGCGCTGGGACAGTTTGCCCAGCACCGCGGCACGCTGAGCTCCAAGGTCATTGCCAGGGCTAGCCGCAAGCGCCCCCTCAATGTCCCTGTATGTCTGATTTCCGGATATCTGGCCGGGCGTTAGCCCATCTACCCCTAAGCGCTCGGCAGCATCCATGATCGATTGTTGCGGCCGGATGGTCGCAGCCAGATCAGCCAGCGCCACATCAGCGCCGCGCGCGGGTGCCATGGCAGCATCAACAACTGACTTCGCGGTACCACGCAAATCCGGCTCAGCCCCGCTCCCGTTGACACTGAGCCGGGCGCCGCCTTGAGGGTCTACCGCAAAATCACTTACGCGGCCGGACGCAGACTCCGGCCCTTCGATCACTCGTTGAGCGCCAGAGCCAGGCAGAAAGCGTTCAGGAGTTGCTTTCCTAACCGCACCTGACAGCGCTCCGACCACCGCAGGTGCTGCGCCGCCGATTACGCCTCCCAGCAACGCGCCGGTGCCCGCCTCAGACAGACGATCCGAGACATCACCGTCCGCCGATCCGAAGCCATAGGCGCCTCCCTGAGCAGCGCCTATGGCAGCGCTTTTTGCAGAAGTCGTCGCCAATGTGGCCCGGGCGCCGTTGCCCAACAACGACCCACCGCCTGAGAGAAGCGCTGGTGCGACCGCCCCGGCAACTCCCCCCAACGTGTTCAGCACCGGGTGCTGATCCTCTGAAGCCTTGATGTACGCTCGCTGGTCGACGAGGTTCTTGTCGTACCGGTCGGAGAAGGTCTCGCCACCATTGCCAGTGCCGAACACTGGCTGGACAGCGGCATCCAGCCCGGCAAAGAGCTCGTCTTTGCCACCGAATAGAAGCATGTCTTCCAGCCCGTTCTGGACCGCACCAAAGGCGCTTATCTCCGGCGCGGGTGATTCTGGAGTGGTCTGAGGGGAGGGTTGGTTTTGGGCCTCAGGCTGCGCTTGCGTCGCTTGTGGCTGGAACTGGCTCCACGGCCCATCTGCCGGAGGGGCTTCCTCAGCGGTTGGCGCCGACAACGGACCGGTTTGATACATCTCCCATGGGCCGGCCATTATTGCCTCCTCCAGCTTGCAGGGTTAGCGGGATCGCCGCCTTGGAATACATGGCCTTGCATCACGGTACCGACCGCCGGGCCAGCTCTGCCTGCCGGCGCGCCACCTTGGTTGACGGGGCTGGTGATGTTGGCGACATTGCCGAGGCCGCCTCGGATGCTTTGCAGCGACCGCGTGCGAGCAGCTTCCTTCTGCTTGATAACCTCCGGTGAATCGCCTGACTGAGGCAGATAGGTTTTCCCGTAAATATCCTTTTCTTCTTGCGTCAACGCCGCGCCGCTGTCCTTGCGAAGCAGGGCATTGAGGTATTCGCTCCCTGATTGTTCGGCTCTTTGCCTCTCACTTGATACAAGCGAGTTTGCCAAGGAAGAATTTCCTACGCCGCCTGGCAAGCCGCGGATCAAGGAATCGGTGATTCCCCGCCAAGTGCCTCGGTCACCGGTCGCAGCACTCGTAAGCGCCATGCCGTTGCTGGCCAGCTCACCATTTGCCGCATTGCCCCGCTCGTAGTAGTTGTAGTCCTTGGATTGGCCCTCGGTGAGCTTCGGGGCGCCCGTCGGGTTAGCTTCGTTGGTGAGCTTGGCAGTGGATGCTTGGGTGTGCGCGATGTCCGCCTGAGTGAGCTGCTGGGCGAGCCCTTGCTTGTTGAATGGATCAATCATGGATCGGTAAGCCTGCCGCTGCGCATCGGTTGCGCCGGGGCCTGTCGAAGCCGTCCACGCATCTTCCAAACGTTGGTTCTGACGCGTTGCCCCGGCCTGGACCTGCCCCGCGCGCAAATTCTCCAGTGATCGTTGGGCGCCTATAGCGTTGCGTTCAAGGCCTGCTTGCTGCTGCTGGCCGAGCTGCGCTTCTGCAACATCGGCTCGGGTCAGCGGCTTGCTGCTGTCACGTACGATCCCGATCGTAGCGCCCTGAGCCGCTCGGGTATTTGCCAAATCGACCTTGTCCTCTGCGCGGTAGCCCGCCCGCAGGTCATTCGCCCGTTGGAAGCGGGTCAGGGCCAGCTGCGCATCGCCCTGGTTAGATTGGCTGAATGTGCCAACACCGTCGCCCATATTTGCTGACGAACCAAGTGCGGCGAAGCCTGGGCCCGACGACGCCCCACTGCGCCAGGCGTCGGTCAGATTAGCCTGCGGCTGCGGTGTGGGCGATTGGGCGACGCTGGATTGCGCGTAGCCCGGCATCGCGTCAGCGAGCGACGCTGGGCGCTGAGGGGGCTGTGCGGCGCTCGCTGTGGAGGGACCGCCAGGGCTGAGGTCGGACAGCGACGAGGGGAATCGTTGGGGGGGCTGCTGTTCAGGGCTTCCTGCTGCTGCGAATCCTGGCATTGAGGAGAGCCGCTGATCTGCAGGCTGGTTGGGTGCGGTGAAGTTCTTGGACGCTGTATTGAGCGTTGAGCCGAGGTTGCTAAATGACGCCTCTCCGTTTGCACCCACGCCGGCATAGATCGCGCTGCGTCCATCTCCGATGCCTGTTGGCCGCAAGCTCTCAAGGCTTTGAGCGGAAACAGGTGCGTCCGCAGTGACAGATGTGGCAGGCAGTTGCATTGCTGCGCGCCCCACCGGGCCACCAGGCGCCCCGGCAGCTGGCGTCGCCGTCGACTGCTGATATTGTGCTGGCAGGTTTGCCTGGTCGAATGAGGTTTGCTTCTTCTTACCCGTGGCGGTGACGGTGTCACCAGCCAGGTCAGGATCGTAATCATTGATGCTCGCCATCTGAGGCACTCCGCGTTGGGTAGACGTCGTCTTGACCCTCAGCGTTTGTGACTCGGTCACGCCATACAACACATAAATTCGACCGGCGACGCCCCGGGCTAACCATGGCGGAAAACGCTACGTTCGTAGCAGTTTCGGATTTGAGATCCAGAAGTGTGCGATTCGAGCTCTGACCCATTTAGGACTTGCTCGCAAACCCCACAGCCAACCGGCTGGGCTTCTGCTGGGTTATGAGGCTGTGCCACGAAACTACCAAAATCAGTCGACTCCACCATTCTTTCGGCAAGTTCGCCATATCCGTTCAGTGAACAGAAATCCGGACTCTCACACGTGCCAAGCGCACTCCTGGTAGCACGCTTAGTCAGCGATTCAGCATGGTTCGTGCTCGTTTCGTGCCGCGGATGTAGACGGTTCGTATCCGTCGCGGGCCCTACCGGATAAACCCTGCATTTGGTGCTTGCGCCCTCTGCATGACCATCTGGGCAACAGATGCCTAGAGAACGGCTAACGTCCGAATTGCTGCTGCCACGACTCGGACTGAAATCACGGAAATGAGTTGCTGATACAGGTTAAACATTGCGGATTCCCGCAATGGCGGCGCAGTATCAGGCCGCCGAAAGTCAGATGGAAAAGGAGTTCACGATGACAAAGCTTTTCACCAAGCGGTTTAACGAACTAGAACAGCAGCTTGAGCAGATCGCATCGTCTAAAACAACCTCGGTTAGCCAACTCACCGGCTCCGCCGGGTTTTATGTTGATCAGAATGCGTTGTTGAATTGGCAGATAAAGGCTAAAACCCTACTGATAGCAGTTTGCGGGGAATCCTCTCATCAGTTGAGGAGTTTCCACGCAGCAAGGCACGTGGTGATGGGCACAAACTACGAAGCGCTCATCCAACTGCGCGCGGTGTTTCTGGCAGTGAAAGACGATTTTGAAGGTGGTTATCTCAACACCCTTCGAGACCTAGTCCACGCCGAGGTATTCGGAAGTGAGCTTGAGCAGGCCGCTGAACTTCTATCTGCAGGGTATGCGTCCGCAGCCGCAGTCATCGCGGGTGTGGTACTAGAAACGAATGTCCGCAACCTCTGCACCGATCGAGGCATCGAACACGGCAAGCTGGACAAGATGAATGCAGACCTCACCAAAGCTGGCGCATACAACTCCATTCAGCAGAAGCGCATCACTGCTATGGCGGGCATTCGAAACGCGGCCGCGCACGGTGATACGGGCAAATTCAATCCCAGTGACGTCAAGGGCATGATTGATGACGTCGAGCGCTTTCTGGCCACTAACCTTCAATGATCACGCCCCGGAACAGCGTGATACCACCCCGGCAGGAGATGCCGGAAAGTTTGCCGGCATCTCGAAGTGGATAATCCCACTTCGAGGGGGTAATAATTTCATAGGTTTTTGCACCTGCCCGACGCGCTTGACGCGCCTCACAGGGCGCAACTGACCAGTCAGAAATGCGGCAAGTCCAGTAAGCGTTAGGAGCTTCATATGGAACCGGAGATTATCCACATCCCTGAGCTTGCACTGATGCTCGGTCGTTCTGAGTCAGCGATCAGGAGCGCCAGGCAAGCGGGCGCGGCTTGGCTCCCACCATCGTTCATGCAAGGCAGTCGGGTTTGCTGGCGGGTGAGCACCGTTCGGCAATTCCTGCAGGAATGTGAGAGCGGCTTGCATGCTCCTAGACGGCCCGGCCGGAAACGCCAGACGCCGCCGACACTCACCACCGGATAATCTTCTGCCATCTCCCCCAGACGCATAGTATTTTGCAGCTGCCCGAGGTATGCCGAGATGTGAGCAGATCTGCTCACATCGCTGGGCTGAGTATTCAGCTCAGACGGATGGCCGGCCGAGTCGGTTTTGGTTGGTCTTATGCCCACTACCCCGGATCGGGGTAGTGGCAATCGGGAGTCGTTCCGATTTTCTCGGTACAAAGCCCGAGTGTGTAGAAAACGCCACAGTGTGTGGGTTTCTACACAGTGGAAGCCAGGGCGATTGTCGTCCAATCCTTGCCCTAAGTGCGTGGCGCTGAGGTTCAAAATTCGTCGGGGCCGAGGCGCTGCCTTCCCTCATACCTGGGCTTTGGGTAACATCAGATGGCGGCTAATGTTCGGTTAAACCACTACCGGTTTATCCCAGTTATCAGAAGGCATTAGACCAAAACTTGCGCATCAGCAACGTGAGAACTCACGCGAGGGTGGTGCTGATATGGAACGCGAGGAAGGCTGGACGCCTTGCTCTTACGTCAAGGACATCCATGACTTCTAGTTTTGTTGCGTACATCGATGAGTCAGGGGATGAGGGATTCACGTTCAAGCCCGACGGAAGCGGATCTTCACGCTGGTTAATTTTATCTGCGCTGGTGGTCAGAAAAGACAAGGACATGCTCTTGGTGGATGCCGCCAAGAGAACGCGTGAAGCTATCCGTTACGAGCCTAAAAAGCCGATTCATTTCTGCAAGCTGAAGCATGAGCAGAGAACCCCAGCTGCTCGTATAACTGGCGAGCTTCCAGTGCGGACTGTGAGTATCTTGATTCATAAGCCGTCGATTAAGTCCCCAGAGAACTTTCAAAGCCAGCCGTACTCGCTATACAGATACGCCAGCCGATTGCTCCTAGAGCGCGTTTCCTGGCTTTGCCGAGACCATGCCATCAAAGGTCAAGGAGATGGTCGCGTGGAGTTGATCTATTCGAATAGGTCGGCAATGTCCTACAAGGATTTATGCGGCTACATAGGCCAACTTCATCACAAGCCTGGTGCCCAGGAGATCAAAATTGACTGGGATGTGATCGACGAAAATATGGTCAGGGCGGTTAACCATGACCAACTGGCAGGGCTTCAGCTGGCCGATATTGTCGCTTCGAGCGTGTATCAGTCCGTTAACCCAAACCTGTACGGCGATGTCGAAGAAAAGTATCTCCAACTCCTCTCGAAGACGGTCTATAAGCACAAGGGGCGTCACGACGGATACGGGCTGAAATTCTGGTGCGGAGACAGGCAAACTATTGACCGCGTTTGCGCTCTGGCGAAGGGATGACTGAATTTTAGGCAAAAAAAAGCAGGCCCTGAGTTCGAGGATCCCACCCTTTTCGGGCTGTCACTGTTACCAGCAACCTCTACAAACCTCACGCTTGCCTGCCGAATTATTAAAGCAAATCTGTGTGCCTACGTATACCCCATTTGCTAAGACATCTATAGAATGCCGCGCATTTTTTGGCCACACAGAAACGCTGCGAAGCATTCTGGGCTGCCAGGATGGTCAGCTTCCGCTGCCAATCGCCCGGCCTAATCCCCAGCTGGTCATCCCCGTGTGTGTCTGACAGCTCTGCTAGTCATCCCATCGAGCTACCGCGCCGTACGCCACCGGTCGGACGATTTACGCCGAACCAAGTGGCCTACCGCAATTCCCTGTTACACGGGCTGTTACATCGGACTTTTACGGCTAAAAGTGATCCTGACTCACATTTAAATCATCACGCCTCAATGTCACGCGCCACGATTTGCGTCGATGGCGTTTCGTGGCGCGGGAGCTGTCCGAGATGCGTCCCAGGCAGGTTGTGGAAAACCCCCAACCAAGGATGGGGAAACCTGCAAAGAAGGCTGCTACGGACCGGGGTGGACGAATCGCTTGAGCGTCGCCAGTCCCTCTACCGCCGACCGGCACCCCTCCTGCGCCTTCACTGCTGAGCCGATCAGTGCCGCCAGTGATTCGGGCTCTGTTGCTCTCTGTGCTTGCGACAGCAGGCTGTAGAACAGCGCATCCAACGCTTCGGCGTGGCCGGCAAGCATGGCCTGTGGACGCGAGAGGTCGCCGGCCAGGACAAGCCCGATCTGATGCTTCACGTCCTCGATGACGGCCTGCTCGCCGAGCATCGAATAAGGTTTGATGGTGCTGATCAACACCGCCGCCTTCAGTTCGGGTGAAAGGTCTGAGAGGGATAACGGCTTACCGACTTCTGGCTGGTTCTGCGGCTTCATGGTGAACTCCTGCTGGTAGTGAGCGGTGGTGGGTCAGTGGACCATTACAGAGGCGGCGGCAAACACCGACACAGGCCGGTCAAAATTAAACGGCGCGTCAGCCGGCTCGGCAGCTTCTGCGCGCTCTGCGCGACTGTTGGCGCGGACTTCCTCCATGTAAGCAGCGAAGAATGCTTGGCAGAGCGGGCCGCCGTCGCACCATCCGAGGTTCTTCACGTCAGCACTGTCCTCAACGCGAGCCTCGAAGATCACCCCGCGCAATGTCACGCCCTCAGTGCGCGCCTCGGCTCGATGAACAGGATTCACATTGAGAACGTCGCACAGACGATCAAAGCCAAGCGCGGCGGCGATCCCGCCCCCGTCGGCCGTCATCAACCGGCCGAACTGCGCGAGCCGTGCCGATATGTAATCGCACTCCTCGCGGCGGTGTGCTGAGGCTTGATCCTGCAGCACTTCCATGTCGAGGATCGAATAAGGCAGGTCTTTGCGAAGCTTCTCGGCTTTGCGCTGGAAAGCCTTCCGCTCATGCCAGATGTCGTCGCGGATCGAAAGCAGGATGCGGCAGGTGCGTCGAGTGACGATCAACATGGTGCCCGGGCTGGAATCAGGTTTTGCTGCGATCGCATGCAGGTCGCTGACGAGTTTCGGGATCATTTGCCGACTCCCTGGGCTCGTTTGAGCAGGCGTATGGAAAGGGTGTGGGTATGGTTTAAGTAGGAGTGGTCCATATTTGGTACCTGTGGCATCTGAAAACCCCCTCCACAGGTACTAAAAATGGTACCTGTGGATACGTTTGATGGCTCATATGGTCCATATTTAGTACCTGTGGCATGGTCACAGGTACCATTTATGGACCGGTAGAAATCGAAATTCGGGATCGCTCCCAGTCGTTAGTCGGCGCTCTGTGGTTCCAGCACGGTAGCCAAGTGAGTCGCCAGGTCCGGGTTTTGGACTGAGCCCTGGAACAGAAGAGGCTTTCGTCGACCATCACGATAAATCCCCCCTCCGCCAGCTCATCGAAGATCCGGAGCGCGACGGTCCTCGAGCACGGGATCTCGGCTTGAGCCTGCCGCACACCAAACCCAACCGGCCCTGCGGGCGTCCAGTGCCTCTGCATGAGCGTCATGAGCACCTTCGCTTGGGCTGACAAGCCGAGATAGGCCGGAGAGGACAGCATTCGGCGCTGGATAGCGACGACCCCTCCAACCTGATCAAACGGTAGGCGGCTCCTCTTGCTCATTTAGAAAGCTCGATCACTGGGATGGAGGAATAGGCCGTTCATGCCGCGCCGTCCGGCTCAAAACGCGCCAGTACCGCATTGAGCTTGGTCGCGGTCTTGCGTAGCTGGGCGGCGCGGGCTTTATCCGGCTCGCTGTCCCGCAGCGCGGTTATGTCGTTGAAGACAATCACCAGCAGCACGAAACTGTATTCGTCGATATGCGCCGGACGGTCGTCACGGATGATCCCGGCCGCATCGTCAAAGCTGATCACGTCACCCATTTCTGACGCCCTCAGCGAACACCCGGACAACTGCGCCGTTGTTCTCGGCGTGCCATTTGGTGAAGTGGTCGAGCTCGGCCTGGCTCGACGTCACGGTGGCGCCATCGCTGCGCATCACCTGCCGGCCGCATTCGGCATCAGCGGCGGTCAGGAACGGCCCGAGGAGTGGCTTTGCGCACTTCGGATGACTAACAAAGAACAGCGTCATTGCTTTTTTCAGGCAAGCCGAACCCGCCGGCGCAAGTGCGCCGTTTTCGAATTTCATGGTTTAAACCTCTTTCGGACTACTGCTTAAAGATGGGATGACCGTACTTAAGTCGGTAATTTCGCACTTCCGACACGCAACACTTCACGACGCAGATGCTTGTCGCGGTACGCCTTGGCCTCAGATGGAAAACCATCAAGTTCGTTGTCCAGGCGCTCGGCCCACTGCGCCACCTTCGTGGACCACTCTTCCATAACGATGATGCCAAGCTGGGCCGTAGCATCGGCGAGACTGTCTTTTGGGGACTTCTCGGCGAGTAGGTCGAACAAAGCGTTCATCTGGTTGAAAGCGTTCTGAACCTCATACAGGTCATCAAGGGCGCCGTAGGCGATCTCAAACAGTGAACGGCTCATGCTTCACCCCCTGGGAACATACGGTTAACCCGCTGCTCAGCTTTTTCAGCCTCTTCCCAGCAGTACTGCGATGTTATCTGCAGCCCAGTACCGAGCCCGGCGATGATATTGGGGGTGAACACCTCGTCAGATACTTCATCGTTCGCAAAAGCCTCCATCAACCGGCCGACCGCCGTCATGAAGTCGCAAGCACGTTTCATGGTCAGGCAATTAACTTCGTTGGTGGCTTTTAGTTGGTACAGAGCCTCGGCCGGGGTAATGCGTGGCTTGGCGCTCATTGCACACCTCCCTGTTCCATCAGCGCTGCGACAACATCAGCGTAAGCCTCGGCCACCTTCTGGGCGTGCTTGGCGGCAGTGCGCGCACGATCGATCGGCAGTTTCGGCGAGGCCATCAGCGCCAGCGAAAGGCTCAGCATGACCAGCGTCTCGTGAACGTCGGCAAGGCCGAGCGGCGCGTCGACGGCTGGGGTTGTTGCTTTTGGGAATGGGATAATCATGCCGCACCTCCAACGCTTTCAAGCGAGCGGACGATGGACATGTGATGGTTGAAACGTTTCAAACGGACGGACAGGGACGAGTTTGCGCGGAGGGCGCTCAGAGCCATGCGGCGATGAGCAATTGCGCGGATTCTGGACGGATTCAGGGCGGTCATTGGTCGAGCTCCTTTTGCTGAGGAGCTACCGTTTTCACTTCCACATGAAAGGCGGTAGCGCTGTACGGGTGTGGAAGATCGGGGCAAAAGGAACCCGACAGGACCGAAGTCCTCCCGCACAGCACCACCATAAACTGCAGGCGAAAAAAAACTCCGCGCTGGTAGGTGGAGCTTGTGCTCCTCATGCTTGCCAGGCTTCCACACCCGGATCGCTGAATTTGCAGCGATGGGGTGAAGATACATAGCAGCACGAAGCCTTGCAACAGAAGTTATCTGCCGTTCGTCATGATTCTTTAGTGCCATCAGTGCGCACCCCACTCAGACTCGCCGGCTTGGAGTGCCGCCGCGTCGATCGCTTTCATCAGAGTTTCGCGGCACAGCCCTTTGCTCTGCAGGATGGTTGCGAGGCTCAGGAACGCAGCCATCACAACGACTTCAGCCGGCGCATTGCTGCGACCCGCGTAATCCACCAGGTTCGGAAGCAGCTCTTCGACCAGATAGCCCTGATGATCCTGCACCTTGTGACCTTCGTAACGGCTCATGCTGCTAGCTCGCGACGTTGGCCAGCGGTGCTCGATAGGAAGGACAGCAGCACCGTGGCGCGCTTGCGCTCGCTCGCGGACAACCAATACCGGACCACGCGGCAAGGCCGGCCCCAATTATTCGGTACCGACTCCGCTTTCCGGGCGAATGTCATGTCGTAATGGTTGGTTAGGCGGCTGATAGTCGAGTGCAGACAGTGTTCGCCGATGCGTTCGGCCTCGAAGCGGTTGAGGCTTTTCCCGGTGATGAGATACGCCAGCACACGACAGATCTTGTTCGGTGCCTCGGTGGTGGTAATATCGCCCTGCGACTGGCTGCTTTGTTCTACGGAACGGGTGGCCTTTTTCATTTCTGGCCTCCTTTCACCGACTTGAGAAAATTGGCCAGTGCTTCGCGTCGGTCATCGAACGACTCGCCAGCCTCGATCAGCGACGCATCAGCGGCCTTCAGCATCTTCTGCAATTTCTCAGACACGCCGGCTGAGAACAGTTTGGCAGCGCTTCTTGGGCCTTCCCGTTTCGCCGACTTTACGCCCGCGTTGCTCAGTGCGCGTTTCACAAACTCGACCAGAGGTTTTCTCTCGTTTGGGGAGATGCGGCCTTCTTTCTGTTCCGCAAACGGAATCGCCAAATCGGTGTGTAGCCAATATCCCGGGCCTAGGTCCACCTCTCCGATGCTATGGCTGCCACCGCTAACCATGCGAGATTTTCGTCCAGGTGTGCCGGGCACAAACTCGACTATTCCGGCGTCCGTCAGCGCCCGCAGGTAGTTCGCAGTTTGTACTCGCACGTATTGCGAGTCGCGGAATTGCGAGGGCAATGAGTGCTCACCTGATTCTGCAATGCCGGATACCGCTTGAACGTTCCGACAAAGGAAATCCACAATCCGCGGATCGCTCGCTTCTGACTGGAGTACCGAAGCGTTGAAGAGGCCGGCCTTGTTCACAGCAAACGTATTTCCATCTTCCCGGTAGATGAAAGGACCGTCGTTGATAGCGGCCATTACGCTGCCTCCCCGCGGCTCTCAGCGATGCGGGCATCACACCAGGCCAGAATTTCGCTTTCGACCCATACGACAGATTTTGGCCCTAGGGAGACCTGCTTAGGGAAAGTGCCGGCGGCGATGCGGCGATAAAGCTCGGTGCAGGACAGGCCGGTGATCGACTCAACCCTTTGGCGTTTGATGAATTGGATATTCGGCTTGTCACCGGGTGTGAGGACGGGTTGTCGTGCTGCTGTTCGGTTGTGGCCGGCTGTGTTTGCCATCGTCTGCGCCTCCTAGGGCGGTTTGGGTAATCGACGATGGCAATGGTGTGGCTAGCGATCTCTGAGAAAGGGGATTTCCCCGTAGGAAATGGGAAATCCGCAGTTTTAGCTTTTTCGACGCGCGATCGCCTCATTAATCATAGGTGGAAGATCCCTAAAGGGTTTGGGATCTACTTTGACTCCGAGTCGCTCCACCATTTCTGTGATTTTCGGAGCAAATTTTCTATTGTCGAGAGATACGTTGAACTCGTTGCAAATCGCCCCTATAGCCAAAAGAAGCGTAGTTCTAGACTTTGCATTCATTTCGGGTTCAGGCTTTTTCGATTGCCGATTGAGGTGCTCGATCTTTTCCTTGAGAACCTGATTTTCGATCAGCACCGATTTGTACGCCGTCATGATTTTTTCGATATCCTTTTCACCGTCTTCTACGCGGCTACGGCTCAAGAAAGTCATGGTGGAGGGATCTTTGTTTGATGTTCTTAGGAATAGAGATTCCTCGCTGAGCTTCTGAGATATTTTCTCCTCGCCCTCCATCCAAGATTCGATGTGGTCACCTGCCGAATAACCCCGATCCTCAAGCCAGCACATCAATTCATGCCCGTCTACATAGGTGCGACCCGCGTCGATGTTGTCGTCGAAGTCGCGGATCGTTAAGACGGTTTTGAGGTGCCCTCGCTGAATAGAGCGCTCTAGCCGTTCAACGAATACGTCATGCGTAGATTTGAGGGCCACGAGGAACTCTGGCGAATTCTCGTCACCATCAAATTCCTCTTCAAGACAGTCCACAACCAAATCTCCCATCACCCACATGTCTTTAACAATCATCCATGCGACGGCTTTAAGGGACGCAGCACCGACCCCAAAATTTGGCATTTTGTATGTCGATTCTATTTTGTCGATCCAATCCAAATCGACTTCCATCAGTTCCGGGTGATGTTTTCCCGACTCGGGTAAATCTGTCATGGCTATCAACCCACCAACTTCAAAGGACTTTTTGTCTGGTTTTTGCAAATGAGGTCGACGCTATCCGCCCACGATTGCATCATTTCCCGACGTTGCTCGACGTAGGCTGCATGGTTATATGTCCCTCGAATCTCATCGCTGTCACCGTGTGCCAGCTGGCGTTCGATCCAGTCCTTGTTGTAGCCGCGACCGTTGAGCTCGGTGCTGAGCAGATGGCGGAAACCATGGCCGGTCTGCCGTTCGGCGTAGCCCATAACTCGAAGAGCTTTGTTGACCGTATTTTCGCTAAGCGGCCGATCTGGGTTCGCGCCGGCGAACACCAGCGAATATTTGCCAGTAAGTTGGTGGATCTCACGCAGGATGGCAACAGCCTGACGGGGCAGGGGGACGATGTGGGCGCGTCGGGCCTTCATTCGCTCTTTAGGTATCGTCCAGGTAGCTGCGTCCAAATCGAACTCAGCCCATGGGGCTTGGCGCAGCTCCCCGGGCCTAACTGCCGTGAGCACCAGCAAATGAATGGCATGGCGAGTCAGTGCGTGGATCTTGGCCGAGTCGCACTTTTCCAGCAGTTCAGGCAGTTCTGCGAATGGGACGTGCGGGTGATGACGAGCGGCCTTTGTCGGAGCTGCCACCACGTTCAAGTCGGTTGCTGGATTGGCGTCAACCACACCCTTGGCCAGCCCGTACCGGAATATTTGATGAAGCCACTGGCGAATCTTGCCGGCGGCGTTCAGCGTTCCTCGCGCCTCCACCTTGCGTACCAGGTCCACCAACTCGGGCCGAGTAATTGCTTTGACAGCCCGCGTGCCAATAACCGGGATCAGATCGTTATCGAGGTACAGCTTCGCTTTATAGGTCGTGCTGTCCGCCCAGCGAGGCGCGTTATAGGCAAACCACTCTCTAGCAAGGGTTTCGAAAGTCACACCCTCAACCTTCTGTGCCTGTCTGGATGCTTTCTTCTGCTCACCAGGGTCAATTCCATCCACCAGGAGCTGACGGCTCTCATCACGCATCTGACGTGCCTTGAGCAGCGTCACCGCAGGGTATGCGCCGAGAGCCAGCATCTTCGCGCTGCCGTTGAAGCGATAACGGTACCGCCACAGCTTTGACCCGGACGGCGCCACTTCTAAGCAAAGGCCATTGGCATCGGTGAGCCGGTATAGCTTGTCCTTTGGTTTGGCGGTGCGGATGGTGGTATCGGAAAGTGGCAACGAGGCCCCCTGCATGCTGCGCCGGGCGGGCGTTGTCCCAGCTTGTGTGAGTAGATTTCTAGACCGAACTGGATCTACTCACGAATCTACTCACATCTGTTTGGGCTTACAAGGGAATGGTGGGGAACCATAGAAAGCAAAAAGCCCGCACGAGGCGGGCTTCTTGTGTGCTTTCAGGTGTGCTTGGCATCACCTGAAAACGGAAGGTGGTGCCCAGAGACGGAATCGAACCGCCGACACGGGGATTTTCAATCCCCTGCTCTACCGACTGAGCTATCTGGGCAACGGGGCGCATTAAACGTGTTTTTCAGGAGGTCGTCAAGCATGGTGTCGAAAAAAATCTGAATTATTTCCTCCGCTTACGACGACCGCTGTCTGCAAAGGCTTATTCGGCAGGGGGAACGTAGCCGTCGGCCTTGGCGTATTCCTCGCCGGACAGGTATTTGTCCATCTCGGTCTGCAGGAATTTGCGATCTTCGGCGTTCATCATGTTCAGGCGGCGCTCGTTGATCAGCAGGGTCTGGTGTTTCTGCCAGTCGCCCCAGGCTTTCTGCGAGACATGGTTGTAGATGTCTTCACCTTTGGCGCCCGGATACGGCGGACGGTCCAGGCCAGGCAATTCTTCTTTGTATTTGCGGCACATCACGGTGCGGGTCATGAGGACTCTCCTGCATTCAATACGTCGGCTGCGTGTTTCAGCAGTTTCTTCACCGGGGCGGCAAGGCCCAGGCGCGGCGGGGTGGCGAGGTTATACCAGAGCCAGTCGTCCTCGGCCACGTGATGGGCGGACTCACGGACCCGGACCAGCCAGGGTTCGATGCTCAGCTGAAAGTGGCTGAACGTGTGGATCAGGCCCGGCAAGGCTTGATGCTCGCCCAGCTCAAGGGCGTGCTGATTGGCCAGATGCTGCATGTCATTGAAGTCGTCCAGTTCCGGCAGGCTCCACAGTCCGCCCCACAGCCCGGTCGAAGGGCGGCGATAAAGCAGAATCGCGCCTTCGTGGTTGGCGAAGATGGGCATCAAGGTGCGTTTTTGCGGCACGACCTTGCGCGGCTTCGGGATGGGATAGCGGGTTTCCTGACCCAGCATGTGCGCTTCGCAACCGCGCTCAAGGGGGCAGAGCAGGCAGCTGGGTTTGGTCCGGGTGCAGAGCGTGGCGCCCAGGTCCATCATCGCCTGGGTGTAGTGATTGACCCGGCTGTGCGGCGTGTAGCGCTCGGCCGTGGCCCACATCTGCTTCGCCACCTTGGGCTCGCCGGGATAGCCTTCCTGGGCGGTGAAGCGGGCGAGTACGCGCTTGACGTTGCCATCGAGGATCGGCGCGCGCAGGCCCATGCTGATACTGGCAATCGCGCCTGCCGTCGAGAGGCCGATACCGGGCAGCTCGACGAGCTTTTCCACGTCGCGGGGGAATTCACCGCCGTGCTCGGCCACCACGATTTTCGCGGCTTTCTGCAGGTTGCGCGCGCGGGTGTAGTAGCCCAGCCCGGTCCACAGATGCAGGACCTCATCTTCCGGTGCTTCGGCCAGAGCGTGCACCGTGGGCAGCGCTTCCATGAATGTGTCGAAATAGCCAAGCACCGTGCTGACCTGGGTTTGCTGCAGCATGATTTCCGACACCCACACGCGGTACGGGGTGATGTCGTGTTGCCAGGGAAGATCGTGACGGCCGTGGCGGTCGTACCAGTCGAGAACGGCGGAGGAGAACTGCTCGGGTTGCATCAAGGCTTCCGGTGATCAAAAGATGTTGGCTTGCTATATACGTCGCCAGACGCCGCGCTGTGGGAGGTCAGCCAAAATGAATGTGGGAGTGAGCTCACTCCCACAACTGAACGGCGCGGCGCCTGTTAGTCAGGGTTAACGCTTGAACAATCCCTTGATCGCATCCTTGAGCTCGGGACTGACCTTGTCCCCCAGCTTTTCATCAATCTTGTCGCCAATCCGGTCGCCTGCCAGTTTCGCGGCGACTTTGCCCAAGCCGTCGTTATCGAGACGACAGGCCTTGGCGCCCATTTCAAGCGGGCCACGGCAGAGCACCGGCCATTCAATGCCGACAAAGCGCGGGTTCACTTCGCAGGCGGGGTCCGGCATGTCGCTCTTGTCGCCTTCGATGATCACGCCGACACGGTAGTTCATGCCCATAACACGCAAGTCGATGTCGCCATCGCCGTTGACGGTCAGGCCCGGCGTGCGAACTTTCAGGTCCGGATTGCTGGCCACGCCGTTGCGGAACACCAGGTTGCCGTTCAACTGCTGGAAGGGGGTGTCCTTGCCGCGCGGTTCGCCACTCAAGCTCTTGCGATTAAGCGTCGAAATGCCACGGCACAGCTGCTGCTCGAGGTTGGCGTTGACCAGAACGCCGTCGTTCAGCGCAAAACTGGCGGTGCCGTTAAGGCTCTCGACCAGCGCCTTCTCGCTGTTGCCTTTGGCGGTCACATCGCTGGTGAGGTTGAGCAGGCCGCGCAGAGGCGGCGTGGTGCCCTGGCTCTGAATGAAGTGCTCCACCGGCACCTTGGCGATATGCGTCTGCACGCTGGCCAAGGGCACTTCGGGACGCGCGTCGAGATTGCCTTTGACCTCGAAATTGCCGTTGTACAAATCGCCGCGCAGGCTGTCGACCGTGATCACGCCATCGAGCGCAGAAGTCTTCAGCGCCGCATTCTGGATCGGCAGTTTTTCCAGCGTCAGCTTGCCGAAACTCAGGTCGGCGTCGACATCCAGTTTGCGCAGGCGCTCGAGGGGCAGAAGCTTCGCGTCGCTCCATGCACCTTGGGTCGGCTGGTTCGGCAGCGGCGAAGTGCCCGAGGCCACCATGGCTTCGGCCTCGGCACCTTGAACTTCTGCTCTGCGCGCGGCGCCGGCGCTCTTCGCCTGTTCACCCTCTGGCACACGGTAGCGGTCGGCGTTGAACGTATCGGCTTTGAGTTGAAGGCGCAGGGACTGTTTGGCGAAGTCTTCCACAGCGACATGGCCGGTGATGGTGCTGTCGTCGAGTTTCACCGTCAGGTCATCCAGCGAGACGCTGTTGGGCGTCGCCGCGATGCGGGTGACCAGTTCCAGTTTGTTCAGACTGCCGTCACCAAGGGCTGGCGCGGGCTGGCCGATGTTGTCGAGGAAGTCGCGCAGGTTGAACTGGGCAATCGAAATGCCGCCTGTGAGCTGCGGCGTCTTGTCCAGGTCACGAACGTGCAGCTCGCCGATGGCGCGCAGTTGATTGGCGGACAGCTTCAGATTGGTCCATTCCGCGACGTTGGCGGACATGTCTGCCAGCAACTGGCCCTGGGCCGAGAACGTCAGCGTCTTGCCCTGCAGCGGATCGCCTGTCACATCACCCGAGAAACGCATGTCGTCGAACTGGTAACGCTTGAGCACGCGATCGAAACGCAGCTTGCCGGTCAGTTCGGTTTTGGTGCGCACGACGGGTTGGTTGGTGCTGAGGAATGCGGTGAGTTTCAGCGGGATGTCAGTCGCGTTGTGGATCGGCCCCGTGCTCAACTGGATGCTCTCGGCGCTGAATTGCCGGGCCTTGGGAATATCGTTGAAATCGATCCGCGCGTTGTTCACGGTCAGGCTGTCGATGTCCAGCTTGAGCGGCTGCCACTGCTTGTCGGGCTTGGCCGACGCGGTATCAGCTGGCGCATCCGGCGTGGCGGGGGGCTGGGCTGGATTGCCCGCGGTGGCAGGCACTTTGCCGATGTCTTCCCAGTTGCCGTGGCCGTTTTCGTCGCGGGTCAGCGTCAGGTTCAGGCCCTCGACGCGCACGTCGCTCATCTGCACTTCCTTGCGCAGCAGCGGCAGCACACGCACGGACAGCCCGAGCATCTGCAAGTCGGCGAAAGGTTTGGTCGGCTCGCTCAAGGTGGCGACGCTGGCGTCGTGCAGCTCCAGGCCCAACCACGGAAACAGGCTCCAGCCAATATCGCCATTGAGCGTCAGCTCGACGTGAGCGCGATCGCGAACCAGTTTTCGAATCTCGTCTTTGTAGTCGTTGGGATCAAAAAAGTGGGTCAAGGCAAAGCCGAGAGCCACGATGATCAGCAACAGCCCGAGAAGGGTGAGCCCCAGGATTTTGCCGAACGCTTTCATGGGCGAGTCCTTGTGTCGAGTCGTTCAAAATTTAGCCCGCGAGTATAGCGTTCTCAGGCAAGCACCGGGTTTTGGATCGCCACCGACGCCGTCGTTCGAATTGGCAGCGCCCAGAACGGTGACAAACGGCGCGAAAAAGGTAGTAGCAGATTGCTTTCTTTTACGCTGCAAATGGTAATCTCGCGCCATTCGCCAGCCTTGCTGCGTCGAATTGTCACGTAAAGAGATGTTCTGCCGATAAACCACCGAGGCCTGCGTGCTTTAAGAGTGGTGGCGGGACTATGTCGCTGTTCTTGCGGGATACAACTATAAATTGGGGGCAACAATCAAATGACCACGAGCACTGCTCTGGGCGGTACTGCCGCTCAGCCTGCGTTCTTGTCCAAAGAGCGCATTATCGCCAAACGCGGTTTCAACCGTTGGCTGGTTCCGCCAGCTGCATTGGCAATCCACCTGTGTATCGGCATGGCCTACGGCTTCTCGGTGTTCTGGCTGCCGTTGTCCAAGGCAATCGGCATCAAGACCGCTGTTGCCTGCCCGGCTGACATGGGTTTCTTCGAGCAAGTCGTTTCGTCCAGCTGTGATTGGCCGATCTCCATGCTCGGCTGGATCTACACCCTGTTCTTCATTTTCCTGGGTTGCTCCGCAGCCATCTGGGGCGGCTGGCTGGAACACGCAGGCCCGCGCAAGGCCGGTGTCGTCTCGGCACTGTGCTGGTGTGGCGGTCTGCTGATCTCGGCCCTGGGCGTTTATACGCACCAGATCTGGCTGATGTGGATCGGCTCGGGCGTGATCGGCGGTATTGGTCTGGGCCTGGGCTATATCTCGCCGGTTTCGACGCTGATCAAGTGGTTCCCGGACAAGCGCGGCATGGCGACCGGCATGGCGATCATGGGGTTCGGCGGTGGCGCGATGGTTGGCGCTCCGTTGGCAACCGCACTGATGAGCCACTTCGCTACGCCTGACAGCGTTGGCGTCTGGCAGAGCTTCGTGGTGATGGCGGTGATTTACTTCATCTTCATGATCGGCGGCGCACTGTCCTATCGCGTTCCGCCGACTGGCTGGAAACCTGAAGGCTGGACCGCTCCGGCGAAGAAAGCCAACAGCGCGATGATCACCAACCGCCATGTGCACGTCAGTGTTGCGTGGAAAACGCCTCAGTTCCGTCTGGTTTGGCTGGTGCTGTGCCTGAACGTTTCGGCAGGCATCGGCATCCTCGGCATGGCTTCGCCCCTGCTGCAGGAAGTGTTCGGCGGCAAGCTGCTAGGCACCGATCAGCCGTTCGGCCAACTGGATGCCTCGCAACTGGCGGCCATCGCGGCGATCGCGGCCGGCTTCACCGGTCTGCTGAGCCTGTTCAACATCGGCGGTCGTTTCTTCTGGGCTTCGTTCTCGGACTACATCGGCCGTAAAGCCACCTACTTCGTGTTCTTCGCGCTGGGCTTTTTGCTCTACGCGTCGGTGCCGACCCTGGGTCACCTGGGCAGCGTTGCGCTGTTCGTGGCGGCGTTCTGCGTCGTGCTGTCGATGTACGGCGGCGGTTTCGCGACCGTTCCGGCTTATCTGGCTGACCTGTTCGGTACGCAAATGGTCGGTGCGATCCACGGTCGTCTGCTGACCGCATGGGCGGCCGCTGGCGTGCTCGGCCCTGTGCTGGTGAACTACCTGCGTGAGTATCAGTTGAGCCACGGCGTTGCACGGGCCGATGCTTACGACATCACCTTGTACATCCTCGCGGGTCTGCTGGTGCTGGGCTTTATCTGCAACCTGCTGGTGCGTCCTGTGGCCGACAAATACTTCATGACCGACGAGCAATTGAAGGCTGAGCAAGCCATCGGTCACGATGCCGGCGCTGACCACAGCACTTCGCTGGAATGGAAAGCGGACCCGAGCACCAAGCCGTTGGCGATTCTGGCCTGGCTGGCAGTGGGCATTCCGTTGGCGTGGGGCGTGTGGATCACTCTGCAGAAAACTGCGGTGCTGTTTCACTAAAACCATGGCGGGATCGGTCTGAAGATTTCAGGCTGAACCCGTTGGTGTGAGGGTGGGAGCGAGCTTGGTCGCGAAGGCGGTCAGACAGTCGACAGATATGTCGAATGTAAGGACCTCGTCGCGAGCAACCTCGCTCCCACTTTTTTTCCGAAATGTCTTCGCTTGTACACACATGTCTATCCCATGCGGCCCGCATTTCCCTCGGTCCGGCATTGCTCGCTTCATGTTTCTGTTTCCCTGCCACACGCCTATAATGGCCGCCTTTTCGCCCAATGATTTTGCGGAGCTGGTGATGGCCGAACGTATGGTGTTCGTCGAGCGCGACACTCTGGAAACCCAGATCAAAGCCTCGATCAACCTGGATGGCACAGGAAAGTCCCGATTCGATATCGGCGTTCCTTTTCTTGAACACATGCTCGACCAGATTGCCCGTCACGGGCTGATCGATCTGGACATCGAATGCAAAGGCGACCTGCATATCGACGATCACCACACCGTGGAAGATGTCGGCATCACGCTGGGTCAGGCGTTCAGCAAAGCCATCGGCGACAAAAAAGGCATCCGTCGCTACGGCCACGCCTACGTCCCCCTGGATGAAGCGCTGTCGCGCGTGGTCATCGACTTCTCCGGTCGGCCTGGCCTGCAAATGCACGTGCCGTACACCCGCGCCACCGTTGGCGGCTTCGATGTAGACCTGTTCCAGGAGTTCTTCCAGGGCTTCGTCAACCACGCCAACGTCACGCTGCACATCGACAACCTACGCGGCCACAACACCCACCACCAGATCGAAACCGTCTTCAAGGCGTTCGGCCGTGCGTTGCGCATGGCGGTGGAGCTTGACGACCGCATGGCTGGCCAGATGCCGTCGACCAAAGGCGTGCTGTAATGCAGACCGTTGCCGTTATCGACTATGGCATGGGCAATCTGCACTCGGTGGCCAAGGCGCTGGAGCACGTCGGCGCCGGTCGCGTGCTGATCACCAGCGATGCCGAGGTCATTCGTGAAGCTGATCGTGTCGTGTTTCCCGGTGTTGGTGCGATTCGCGACTGCATGGCGGAAATTCGTCGCCTGGGCTTCGATGCTCTGGTGCGTGAAGTCAGCCAGGACCGTCCGTTTCTCGGGATCTGCGTCGGCATGCAGGCGCTGATGGAGCGTAGCGAAGAGAGCGGCGGCGTTGACTGCATCGGTACTTTCCCCGGTCAGGTGCGTTTCTTCGGCAAGGATCTCCACGAAGACGGCCAGCATCTGAAAGTCCCGCACATGGGCTGGAATGAAGTGGCGCAGGCCGTGGATCACCCGCTCTGGGCCAACATTCCGGACATGGCGCGGTTCTACTTCGTGCACAGCTACTACATCGAATCGCCGAACCCCCAGCAGATCGTTGGTCGTGGCCATTACGGTCACGACTTCGCCGCTGCATTGGCCGATGGCTCGCGCTTCGCCGTGCAATTCCACCCCGAGAAGAGCCATACCCATGGCCTGCAGTTGCTGCAGAACTTCGCGGCGTGGGACGGCCGCCGGTAATGAGCAAGAAGACCAAACCGCCGATTCTGACCCTCACTCCCGAACAGGAGAGCGAGGCGTGCCACACGATCAAGCGGTTCATGGAAGACCGTTTCGAACTGGACCTGGGTTCGTTTGAAGCGGCTGAAATTCTGGAATTGTTCACCCGCGAGATCGCACCGCATTACTACAACCGGGCGATCTTCGATGTTCAGACGCACCTCAAGGAGCGTTTCGAAAGCATCGAAAGCGACCTGTGGGCGTTGGAGAAAAGCAGCTAGAAGCGGCAAGTTTCAAGCAGCAAGAATGGTTAGATGCGCAGACTTGCAGCTTATAGCTCGCGGCTCGCAGCTCTTTTGACGAAGGAAAAAGAATGCTCATTATTCCCGCGATCGACCTTAAAGATGGCGCCTGTGTACGTCTGCGCCAGGGCCGGATGGAAGATTCCACGGTGTTCTCCGATGATCCGGTGAGCATGGCTGCCAAGTGGGTTGAAGGCGGTTGCCGTCGCTTGCACCTGGTGGACCTGAACGGTGCGTTCGAAGGCCAACCAGTCAATGGCGAGGTCGTGACGGCGATTGCGCGTCGTTACCCGAATCTGCCGATCCAGATCGGCGGCGGTATCCGCTCGCTGGACACCATCGAGCACTACGTCAAAGCCGGCGTGAGTTATGTGATCATCGGCACCAAGGCGGTCAAGGACCCTGACTTCGTCGCCGAAGCCTGCCGTGCGTTCCCGGGCAAAGTGATCGTGGGCCTGGACGCCAAAGACGGCTTTGTCGCCACCGACGGCTGGGCTGAAGTCAGCACCGTGCAGGTGATCGATCTGGCCAAGCGCTTCGAAGCCGACGGCGTCTCGGCCATCGTTTATACCGACATTGCCAAAGACGGCATGATGCAGGGTTGCAACGTCCCGTTCACCGCCGCGCTGGCCGCCGCGACCCGCATTCCGGTGATCGCCTCGGGCGGCATTCATAACCTGGGCGACATCAAAGCGCTGCTCGACGCCAAGGCACCGGGCATCATCGGCGCAATCACCGGCCGCGCGATCTATGAAGGCACGCTGGATGTGGCTGAAGCACAGGCGTTTTGTGATTCGTACAAAGGCTGACTGGCACGCTCGCCTGTAGGAGCGAGCTTGCTCGCGATGCGCCGTGTCAGTCAGCAAACATACGTCTGATAGACCGCTATCGCGAGCAAGCTCACTCCTACAGAAGCGTGCACCAAATTCAGAAGCTGTGATGTTGGGCAGATTCCCAACCGTTTTCGGAGAACCGGCCCATGGCCCTCGCCAAACGCATCATCCCTTGCCTCGACGTCGACAACGGCCGTGTGGTCAAGGGCGTGAAGTTCGAGAACATCCGCGACGCCGGTGATCCGGTCGAGATCGCCCGGCGTTATGACGAGCAGGGTGCCGACGAGATTACCTTCCTTGACATCACCGCCAGCGTCGATGGCCGCGACACCACGCTGCATACCGTCGAGCGCATGGCCAGTCAGGTGTTCATTCCGCTGACCGTGGGCGGCGGCGTGCGCACGGTGCAGGACATCCGTAACCTGCTCAACGCCGGCGCCGACAAGGTGTCGATCAATACCGCTGCGGTATTCAACCCTGAGTTCGTCGGCGAAGCCGCTGCCCGTTTCGGCTCGCAGTGCATCGTTGTGGCCATCGATGCCAAGAAGGTCTCGCTGCCCGGTGAAACAGCGCGCTGGGAAATCTTTACCCACGGCGGTCGCAAGCCGACGGGCCTGGACGCGGTGATGTGGGCGAAGAAGATGGAAGACCTGGGCGCTGGCGAAATCCTGCTGACCAGCATGGATCAGGACGGCATGAAGAACGGTTTCGACTTGGGCGTGACCCGGGCGATCAGCGATGCCCTTGGCATCCCGGTCATCGCATCGGGTGGTGTGGGCAATCTTGAGCATCTGGCCGCCGGCGTGCTGGAAGGCCACGCCAGCGCCGTGCTGGCAGCAAGTATTTTCCACTTCGGCGAATACACCGTGCCAGAAGCAAAGGCGTACATGGCGGCCCAAGGGATCGTGGTTCGCTGAGGCGCCTCCGGCCGTTCAGCCGCTGAATATCGGCGGCCGTCTAGCACTATTCGCGGGCAAGCTCGCTCCCACATTGGGGGCGTGCGCCGCGGTGGGGTCATGACCGACCTGCTCTGAAAACGACCATGCCTACCGCCGAACTGGACTTTGCAGATCGTTAACGGCACTCTCTTGCCGTCGTCAGGATCAGGTGCCAGGGATATGTTCAAAGGTGTTTTTCTTGCACTGATCAGCGTCGCGACGTTGCTGTCAGGAGCCGCCCGGGCCGACGATGCACCGGCCTATTCGATGGTCCTTCTGACCGAAAACTTCCCCCCTTACAACATGGCCACCGACGGCAAGAATTTCGCCCAGGAAGCCAACATCAAGGGCATCGCCGTCGAAGTGGTGCGCGAGACCTTCAAGCGCGCCGGTATCGGCTACAACATGACCCTGCGCTTCCCTTGGGATCGCATCTACAAACTTGCGATGGACAATCCCGGCTACGGCGTCTTTGTGACTGCGCGATTGCCCGAGCGCGAAACGCTCTTCAAGTGGGTCGGCCCCATTGGCCCCGACGATTGGATTCTTCTGGCGCGGGCTGACAGCCCAATCCAGCTGAGCACGCTTGAGGCCGCGCGGTCTTACCGAATCGGGGCCTACAAGGGCGACGCCATCGCAGTGGAGCTTGCGCGTCAGGGCATGAAGCCGATCACCGTGCTCAGCGACAAAGACAACGCCAGGAAGCTGGTCGATGGTCAGCTCGATCTGTGGGCCACCGGCGATCCGGCGGGGCGGTACCTGGCGCGGCAGGAGGGCATTACGGGATTGAAGACCGTGCTGCGCTTCAACAGCGCCGAACTGTTTTTGGCGCTGAACAAAGACACCCCCGATGCCGTAGTCACCCGCTTGCAAAACGCGCTGGATCAGCTCCGCAAGGAAGGCGTGGCCGATTCGATTTTCGCCAAATACCTCTGATCACTTCTCGGACCTCTGGCGAAGCGCCTTCGGCCTAGCGATAACGCCCGTTCTTGCCATGGCCGGCCATCGCCTCATTTCCGCGCTCAGTGACCATGTGGCGGATCTCGATCAGCTCTATACCTTGGGATTTAAGCTTGGGCAGCTCGCGCTCAAGCACGTCGAGCGTCACCGGATAGGGATGGCCGATCATTACGGCCGAGCCTTGCTTGTGAGCGAGCTTGATCGCCGTCTGAAGCTGGCCGCTGATGGCCTCCGCAGTGCGCTCGTCGTCGAGGAAAACATCCCGCGACACGCTGGCCAGCCCAATCTTCTGCGCTTCAGCCGCCGCAACGGTTTTGGCGCTGGTGCGGCTGTCGACCAGAAACAGATGACGTCGCTGCAGCTCACCTACTAGCCAGCCCATGGCCACCGGCTCAGCGGTCATGCGGCTGCCCATGTGGTTGTTGATGCCGGCGGCGTAGGGGACTTTCAGCAGCGCGGCGTTCAGGCGCGATTCGAGTTCGGGCAGCGGCAGTTCGGGATGCCAGGCGTAGGGCCCGGTCGCCGGGTCCATGGGCATGTGCAGCATCACTGTCTTGCCAGCCTTGTGCGCTTGGCGGGCGAAGTCGGTGGCGTGGGGGGTGTCGGGCATGATCGCCAGCGTCACGGGGCCGGGAAGGGCCAGCGCGCGGCTGTCCCGTTCAGGGTTTTGCCCTAGATCGTCGATGATCAGACTGAGATAGGCGACCTTCGGCGCTTTGCCGGCGGTCGCTGGGGATTCGGTGGGCGCTGCGTGTGCAGCACCCGTTGTGACGGCAAGGGCGCAAATAAGCCCGGTCAACCAGACGCGCATCTCAATTGCCGCGCGTGACACTCAAACCCTTGAGCAAGCTGAGGGCCTGGTTCATCTGGTAGTCATCGTCCTGCGGACGCGCCTTGCCAGCCTTGGCCTTGGTGGTCGGTTTGTCCGCGCCGCCGTTGCCGTTGCCCAAGTGACCGAGCAGATCGGCCTCTTTGTAGTTGTCGCCATCGGCTTCGGCGGTGAGCTTGGCGCGTTTGACTTCGATGTCCGGGTTGATGCCCTGAGCCTGAATCGAGCGGCCGTTCGGCGTGTAATACAGCGCCGTGGTGATCTTCAGCGCGCGGTCGTTGGCCAGGGGCAGAACGGTTTGCACCGAGCCTTTGCCGAACGTATCGGTGCCCATCAGGATGCCGCGCTTCTGGTCTTGCAAGGCACCGGCGACGATCTCCGACGCCGAGGCGCTGCCGCCGTTGATCAGCACAACCAGAGGCACGCCTTCGCTGGCGTCGGCCGGGTCTGCCGAGAAACGCAGTTCGGAGTTGGCGATGCGGCCCTTGGTGTAAACGATCAGGCCCTTGGTCAGAAAGTGGTCAGCCACTTCAACTGCCGCCTGCAACACGCCGCCCGGGTTGTTGCGCAGGTCGAGGATCAGGCCGCTCATCTTCTTGCCGTTGTCTTTGCGCAGCTTGGCCAGCGCCTTGCCCACTTCCTCACCGGTCTTGACCTGGAACTGGGTGATGCGGATGTAGCCGTAACCCGGCTCCAGCATCTGCGCCTTCACGCTCTTGACCTGAATGGTGGCGCGCGCCAGCGTCACGTCGAACGGGGTGCCGCCGTCACGAACCAGCGTGAGGGTGATTTTCTCGCCGAGCTTGCCGCGCATCTTGTCCACGGCTTCCTGCATGGTCTGGCCCTGGGTCGGCGTGCCGTTGATCTTCACGATCAGGTCACCTGCCTCAATGCCTGCCTTGGACGCAGGGGTGTCATCGATGGGGGAGACGACTTTTACAAAGCCGTCTTCGACGCCCACTTCAATGCCCAGCCCGCCGAACTCGCCACTGGTGCTTTCCTGCAGCTCCTGGAAATCTTCCGGACCCAGGTAAGCGGAGTGCGGATCGAGGTTACTGAGCATGCCCTTGATGGCGTTTTCCAGCAGGGTCTTGTCATCTACGGGTTCGACGTACGCGGCTTTGATCCGGTCCATGACCTCGGCGAAGGTGCGCAGCTCGTCGAGCGGCAGCGGCGCCTTGATGTTCGCGGCATTGGCGGGCGCAGTGGCGGCTGGCGCAGCAGCAGGGGCGGCACCGGCAGCCTGGGCCAGAGGAGCACCGATAACGACGGCGATAGTCAGGGCCAGCGAGGTGAGGCGGGACGAAAACAGCATGTCTTACGAACTCCTGAGTGAGGTGTCGACTTATCCTTGAGTGCGACACCATTGGGCCGGATCACTAGGGCGACCCTGCTGACGAATAGCGAAATACAACGCCGGAGTGTCCTGACCGCCACCACTGTTACCGACAGTGGAGATCGCTTCTCCGGCTTTTACGACGTCACCGGCCTCTTTCAACAGGCTCTGGTTGTGACCGTACAGACTCAAATAACCATTGCCGTGGTCGAGAATGACCAGAAGCCCGGCGCCGCGCAACCAGTCGGCGAAGACCACCCGACCGCCGTGCACGGCGCGGACCTGGCTGCCTGCAGCGGCACTGATCAACACGCCGTCCCACTTGGTGCGCTCGTCATCGCCACGGCTTTCACCGAATCGCGCCAACAATCGACCATCAACCGGCCAAGGAAGTTTTCCCCTCGCTTGCTCAAAAGCGCCACCGTACGACTGACCGGCACTGGAAACCATCGCGCCGGGCGCCTTGGTCGGGCGACGCGGGGCTTCATCGCTGTCGTCCTTGCTGTTGTCTTTTTCACGGCTTTTCGCCAGCGCTTCCTGCTCGCGCTGTCGTTTCTCGGCCTCTTGCTGCGCGAGCAACGCCTTCTGGCGCGCCTCTTCGGCTTCGCGGGCCTGGCGGGCGAGGGTTTCTTCGATGGTCTTGAGGACCTTGGTCAGATCGGCTTGATCCTGCTGCCGCGACTGCAGCTTCTGGTCGCGAACCTTGTAGTCCTGATTCAACTTGGCCAGCGCTACCTGCCGTTCCTGGCGCACGGTATCGAGCTGGGCTTTCTGGTCATCCAGCGAGCTCTTCTGCACCAGGAGCTGCGCTTGCTGCAGGTCGATGTCTTTCTCGACGCCGGCCAACTGGCGCAGGGTTTCATTAAAGCTGCGCAACTGCTCCAGGCGCGCCTGGCTCAGGTAATCGTAATAGGTGAGGGTGCGGGCGAATTTCTCTGGGTTCTGCTGATTGAGCAGCAGCTTCAGGTATTCCTGGCGGCCGCTCTGGTAAGCAGCGCGGGCCTGAATGGCGATCAGTCGTTGTTGTTCAACGCGTGCGCTTTGGAGTTTTTTTTTCTCCTGGTCGAGCCGTTGCAGCTCGCTTTCAGTCTTTTTTAGTTCTTTTTGCAGGGCCTCCACCTGCTTTTCCAGCTTGCCCATCTCCGTTTCAGTGGAGCGCAGGTCTTTCTGAACGCCTGACTTTTCTTCCTGCAGCTGGCTCAGCGCTTTCTTCAGTTCGGTGATGTCCTGACGCGTGGCATCCAGCTGTTTCTGCGTTTGTGCGCGATCATCGTCGGCGAAGGCCGGATTGAGCATACAAATCAAAGCGAGGGTGATCAGGGCGCGAAGCATGAGGTTGGGCGATACCAGGAGTGAAGACGGGACTAGTATGCCCGGCGGTGGCTGCAAAAAAAACGCTCGGACGACTTGGCCGTCAGAGATTTCATACAAAACCGGCCCGCCAGCGACTGGCAGACCGGTTCGAGAGGCTTACTTGGCGACCAGAATCGACGTGCCGGTCATTTCTTGCGGGATTTCCATGCCGAGCAGCGTCAGCATGGTGGGCGCGACGTCCGCCAATACGCCGCCATCGCGCACCTTCAGGTCACGCTTGCCGACATAAATGAACGGCACCGGCTCGGTGGTGTGAGCGGTGTGAGGCTGGTGGGTCTCCTCGTTGGTCATCTGTTCGACGTTGCCGTGGTCGGCCGTGATCAGCGCTTCTCCGCCGACTTTTTCCAGCGCCTGGGTGATGCGCCCGACGCAGACGTCCAGGCACTCAACGGCCTTGACGGCTGCTTCCATGATCCCGCTGTGGCCCACCATGTCGCCGTTGGCGTAGTTGACGACGATCACGTCGTAACGCTGATGCTCGATGGCGTCGACGATTCGGTCGGTGACTTCCGGCGCGCTCATTTCTGGCTGCAGGTCATAGGTCGCCACTTTTGGTGAAGGGATCAGGATCCGCTCTTCGCCGGGGAAGGGTTCTTCACGGCCGCCGGAGAAGAAGAACGTCACGTGGGCGTACTTCTCGGTCTCGGCGATGCGCAGCTGAGTCTTGCCGTTGTTCGACAGGTATTCGCCGAGCACGTTGTGCAGGCCGGCCTTTTCGAACGCCGCGGGTGCGTCGATGTTGGCGGCGTACTTGGTCAGCGTGACGAAGCCGGTCAGCTTGGCCTGACGGCGACGGGCGAAGTCCGCGAAATCGTCTTCGACGAATACGCGGGTCAGTTCGCGGGCGCGGTCGGAACGGAAGTTCATGAACACCACCGCGTCGCCGTCTTCGACTGTCACCGGCGCGCCGATGCTGGTGGCTTTAACGAATTCGTCGTTCTCGCCTCGCTCATAAGCGGCGTCCAGCGCGGCCTTGGCGTTGTCGGCGTGGAATTCCGAAGTGCCGTCGACGATCAGGTTGTAGGCGGATTCGACACGGTCCCAGCGATTGTCGCGGTCCATGGCGAAGTAACGGCCGATGATCGTGGCGGTGCGACCTTTGCCCAGGCGCGCGTAAGCCGCTTCCATGGTCTCAAGGTATTGATGGGCACTGCGCGGTGGCGTGTCGCGACCATCGAGGAAGGCGTGCAGGTAGATCTTGTCGGCGCCGCGCTTGGCGGCCAGCTCGACCATCGCCACCAGGTGATCTTCATGGCTGTGAACGCCGCCGTCGGACAACAGGCCGAGGATGTGCACGGCCTTGCCGGCGCCGACCGCTTGATCGACCGCTTTGCAGATGGCGGGATTTTCGAAGAACTCGCCGTCGCGGATCGCTTTGGTCACGCGGGTGAAGTCCTGATACACCACGCGGCCGGCGCCCAGGTTCATGTGGCCGACTTCGGAGTTGCCCATCTGCCCGTCAGGCAGACCGACATCCATGCCGGACCCGGAGATCAAGCCGTTTGGCATGGTCTGGTACAAGCGATCGAAGACCGGCATCTTCGCTGCGTAGACCGCATTGCCGTGGTGGCTGTCGCTGTGACCGAAGCCGTCCAGGATGATCAGAACCAAAGGTTTAGGCGTGGTAGTCATGAATCCCACTCTTGGCTAATAGGTGAAGTAGAAAAAAGATCGACAGTTTAGGGACAAGTTCAAATCGGCAACAAGCTAAACGACGTCACTGCGGTACGGGCTTTGGCCGACCTTGGGTGCTGTGTATACTGGCCGACATTTTAACGCCCTGGAACCTGATGATGGTTGCTCACCTGATTGAATTTGCCACGAATCACTATTTGCTGACGGGTGCTTTCGTCATCCTGCTGGGCCTGCTGATCGCAACCGAGCTTAGCAAAGGCGGCCGCAGCCTGAGCACCGGCGAATTGACCGCTCTGGTCAACCGCGACGAAGCCGTTGTCATCGACGTCCGCGCCAAGAAAGACTTCACTGCCGGCCACATCGTCGGCGCGGTGAATTTCCCCCAGGACAAAATCCTGACCCGCACTGCGGAGCTGGAGAAATTCAAGCCTAAAACCCTGATCATCGTCGACGCAGCTGGCCAGCACGCCGGCCATACCGCACGCGAACTGCTGAAAGCGGGCTTCAACGCCGCCAAGCTGTCCGGTGGTATTTCGTCATGGCGCGGTGACAACCTGCCGCTGGTGAAGTGAAATGACCGACGTCGTCGTCTACTCCAGCGATTACTGCCCTTATTGCTCCCGCGCCAAGTCGTTGCTGGCGGGCAAGGGTGTCGGCTTCCAAGAGATCAAGGTCGACGGCAAGCCACAGATTCGCGCTGAAATGACTAAAAAATCCGGGCGTACCTCGGTTCCGCAGATCTGGATCGGCCCGGTCCATGTTGGCGGTTGCGATGACCTGTTCGCGCTGGAGCGCGCCGGCAAGCTGGATAAGCTGCTGAGCGCCTGAATTCGAACCGGGATGTGGAAACGATGGTTTTTTGCACAGCCCGGAAGCCTACAAGACCCCAATGTAAGGATCTGAGATGACTGATCAACCGAATAACGGCGCCACTTCCAACGAAGAAGAAGCACCGCAGTTTTCCCTGCAACGCATCTACGTCCGCGACCTGTCGTTCGAAGCGCCAAAAAGCCCGGCGATCTTCCGTCAAGAATGGACCCCGAGCGTCAGCCTGGACCTGAACACCCGCCAGAAGCAGCTGGAAAATGACTTCTACGAAGTCGTGCTGACCCTGTCGGTCGAAGTGAAGAACGGCGACGAAATCGCCTTCATCGCTGAAGTCCAGCAAGCCGGTATCTTCCTGATCAAGGGCCTGGATGCCAGCTCGATGAGCCACACCCTGGGCGCGTTCTGCCCGAACATTCTTTTCCCGTACGCTCGCGAAACCATCGACAGCCTGGTTGTCCGTGGCTCGTTCCCTGCGCTGATGCTTGCGCCGGTGAACTTCGACGCCCTGTACGCGCAAGAACTGCAACGCATGCAGGAAAGCGGCGAAACGCCAACGCCTACCGTTCAGTAAGCGTTGTCGCTGCAATAAAAAAGCGCCTGTGAGGGCGCTTTTTTGTGGGCGGCATTCGACGGTGCTGCGGGTGGGTTACTTGAACCCCAACTGCCGCCAGCCTTCATACACCGCCACTGCGACAGTATTCGACAGATTCAGACTGCGGCAGCCTTCGCGCATCGGCAGGCGCAGGCGTTGGTCGCTCGACAGCGGATCCAGCACCTCCGGCGGCAGCCCTCGGCTTTCCGGGCCGAAGAGGAAGGCATCACCCTCCTCGAATTGCGCATCGTGGAAAACCCGCGAGCCCTTTGTGGTAAAAGCAAACAGCCGCGGGTGGCCGATGCTTTCAAGGCAGCTCGGCAGGTCGGCGTGACGATGAAGCGTGGCGTATTCATGGTAATCAAGGCCGGCTCGACGCAGGCGCTTGTCATCCAGCTCGAAGCCCAGCGGCTCGATCAAATGCAGGCTGCAGCCGCTGTTGGCGCAGAGCCTGATGATGTTGCCGGTATTCGGCGGAATTTCTGGTTGAAAAAGGATCACGTGAAACATGCACGGCTCCGAACGAAAGGACGGGATGCATTCTACCCCTGAAGAAGACCCCAGGCCGAAGCTATGGCCCAAGTTTCTGGGCTCGGTGGCGATCGTTGGTGTGATGGTCGGGCTGATGATCGGCCGCGTGACGACCCCGGACCCCATCCAGCTGCAAACCGTCGAAGTGCTGCCGAACGGCGTTGCCGTGTGGTTCAACCGCGAGCCGCAGCTTCATGGTGAACACATCGACGGTGCTGTGGCGCTGCTGTTCAACGCCCAGGGTCAGGCGCAGAAAGGCGAGCTGAAGCTCAACGGCAAAGATGTGCGCTGGAGGGTGCAACGAAGTGATAAGGGGTTGTTGCTGAACCTGCTGGCGGCCCGTCCTCTGCACGGCGACTGGCGCGGTGCGACCCAGGACGGGCGCTGGAGACTGGAGGTCAGTCTCCGGGAGGAATAAAAGAGGGGAATCCCCGGCCTGCCTGTACCAAGGTCCCCAAAACTGGTGATGTATAACCTATTGCAGCGTGCGTGCCAGTTTTAAGAAATTTCTGTAGGAATATTCGTAATGTCCTGCAGGAGACGGGTTTAGGGCCTTTCAGGCCGCGCCTTTTATAGACGGGTATAGGGACGAGGTTCGAATCGACTTTCGGAGTTGGATATTTGGTGAGCGTTTTTGCACGCTATTCGCGCATTTACCCGTACCGAGTGACCAAAGTGATGCACGCCAAAACGGAGCGGCAAGGTTGCTCTTAATCTCGCCGCCTTCAGTACATATGGGTACATGAATGGTCTGTAACCTCGCTGAACCCTAAATTGTGGGACCGGCTTTAGCCGGGAAGGCGTCAGGCGTTACACCGCAAATCTATAGCGCACCTGGCGGCCTCTTCCCGGCTGAAGCCAGTCCCACTAAACGCATCAGCGCGCCTGCCGGCCTATTATCAAAACGGCGCATCACCCAGAATCGTTGCGCGGTGCATCACGCGGCGCTGCGGGCGGTAATCGTCGACTGCGTAATGCTGGGTTACGCGGTTGTCCCACATCGCCACGTCGTTTGCCTGCCAGCGCCAGCGCAGGGTGAATTCCGGACGCGTACCGTGGGCGAACAGCAATTTCAGGATCGCCTCACTCTCGCCGGCTTCCAATTCATTGATCCGGGTGGTGAAGCCGTCGTTCACGAACAATGCTTTACGACCGCTCACCGGGTGCGTGCGAATGACCGGGTGCGACAGCGGCGGATTCTTGCGGCGGGTCTCCTCCCAACGCGCGAGGTCTTCAGCCGTATTGCCAAAGCGCTCCAGCGGGAATGACCGGGTGAAGTCATGGGTCGCGGTGAGACCATCGAGCAACATCTGCATCGGCCGGGACAGCGCCTCGAACGCAGCGATGCCGCTCGCCCACAACGTATCCCCACCGTAAGCCGGCACCTGCTTGGCGCTAAGCACCGCGCCCAGCGCAGGGGTCGGCAGAAAGGTGACGTCGGTGTGCCAGATGGCGTTGTCGCGCACGTCGGTGACCGCGGTATCGAGGATCAGCACTTCAGGCTGTTCCGGCACGTTGGGGTAGATCGGATGGATGTGCAGGTCACCAAAGTTGGCGGCGAATCGCGCTTGTTGTTGCGGCGTGATCGGCTGATCCCTGAAAAACAGCACCTGATGATCAAGCAGCGCCTGCTCGATGGCGTTGCGTTGTTCACCGGTCAGTTCGCTGCTGAGGTCAACGCCGCTGATCTGTGCGCCCAAGGCCGGGCTGAGCGGGTGGATGTCAATGCTCATGGTGTTCTCGTGTGTTCGGCGCCGAAGTGTCGGCGTAGTCAGTAATAAGGTCTTGGATTCAGTGATTCTGGCCGTGCCAGGGCACGAGCTTGCGTTGCAGTGCGCGCAGGCCCATTTCCAGCGCGAAGGCGATCAGCGCGATGACCAGAATTCCCAGCACTACTACATCGGTCACCAGAAACTGCGCGGCGGACTGGACCATGAAGCCGAGGCCACTGGTGGCGGCGATCAACTCGGCCGCCACCAGCGTCGACCAACCTACGCCGAGGCCGATGCGCACGCCGGTCAGGATGTCGGGCAGCGCGCTGGGCAGGATGACGTGACGGATGAGCTGCCAGCGGCTGGCGCCCAGAGACTGAGCCGCGCGCAGTTTTGCGCTGTCGACCGTGCGCACACCGGTCGCGGTGGCGATGGCGATCGGCGCGAAGATAGCCAGATAAATCAGCAGGACCTTGGAGAATTCGCCAATGCCGCACCAGATCACGATCAACGGCAGGTAGGCCAGGGGCGGCACCGGGCGGTAGAACTCGATCAGCGGGTCGAAAATCCCGCGCGCGACTCGGTTATGACCAATGGCGATGCCGACGGGAATGGCCGTCAGCACGGCGAAGAACAGCGCCAGTCCGATGCGTTGCAGGCTCGCCCCCAAGTGCTGCCACAGCGTGGAGTCCATGTAGCCTTTGGTCATCAACAACCAGGCTTTTTCCAGCACAACGGCAGGCGGCGGAAGAAACAGCGGTTCGACCCACTCAAGGGCTGTGACCAGCCACCAGCTCCCCAGCAAAACGGCGAGGGTCAGCACGCTGATGGCGCGCGTGCTCACATAGAAAGAAGAGGGCTGGCGCGGTGCTGTTTGCACCGGCGCGCGAGTGAGGGCGGGCTCCGGCGATTGATAAAGACTCATGCCCGTTGCTCCCGAATGCTTTGCCGCTGGGAAAATACCCGCGCGAGCACGTGCTCACGGGTTTCGATGAAGCGAGGGTCGGACTTGATGGCACGGGCCGATTCACCTGCGCTGTAGCGCTGACCAAAGTCGAGCTTCAGGTGCTCGACAATGTGACCGGGGTTGGGCGCAAGCAGAATCAGATCGGTCGACAGGAACACCGCTTCTTCAATGTCGTGGGTGATAAGGAAGACCGGTTTGGTGCTGCGTTGCCAGACCTCCAGCAGCAGTTCTTGCATCTGTTCGCGGGTGAAGGCGTCGAGGGCGCCGAAAGGCTCGTCCATCAGCAGCACGCGCGGATCGGCCGCCAATGCGCGGGCAAGGCCCACACGCTGTTTCTGCCCGCCGGACAACTCCCAGATACGACGCTTCTCGAAGCCGGCGAGATCGACCAGCGCCAGCATGTCCCGCGCTTTGCTCTCGCGTTTTTCACGGGGCATGCCCGCCAGCTCCAGCCCGAATGCAACGTTTGCCAGTACATCCTGCCAAGGCAGCAGAGCGTCATCCTGAAACACGACGCCGCGCTCGGCGCCGGGGCCGTTCACCGGGACGCCATCAAGGGTGATGCGGCCTGCGCTTGGCGCGACGAACCCGGCAATCAGGTTCAACAACGAAGTCTTGCCGCTGCCGGATGGGCCCAGGGCAACCAGCAGTTGCTGCGGACCAAGGGTCAGGGAAATATCCGACAGCACCGGCTCGGCCGCACCGGGATACTGTGCGCTGATGCGCTCCAGCTGTAACAGGGCCATGGCATGGACTCCGCTTCTAATAGATGTGCGTCAACGGCATGGCTGTCGAAGCCGGCTCGGTATCGGGTGGACGCCTTCGCTTACTGGGTGACGAACTTCGCGCTCACGTAAGGGGTGTAATCGGCCAGGACGGCGTCGACCTTGCCTTGTTCCTTGAGGAACGCTGCGGTCTTGGTGATGGCGTCGGTGGTCGGCGCGCCCAGTTCAGTTACCTGATCAGCCGCCAGCGGGTAGACGTTGCCCTGCAACAGGCCCGGGATGTCGCCAGGTTTGGCGCCGGAGAGTTTCACCAGCTTGTCGACGTTGCTGGCATCGGCCAGCCAGGCGGCAGGGTCCTTGCGGTAGGCGGCGTAGGCTTCCAGGGTGGTTTTGGCGAAGGCTTTGACGACCTCAGGATGCTTGTCGGCGAAGTCCTTGCGCACGATCCACGCATCAAAGGTCGGCGCGCCGACTTTCGCCAGCTCGCCCGAGGTGATCAGCACTTTGCCTGTCTCCTTAGCCACGCCGAGCGCCGGGTCCCAGACGTATGTGGCGTCGATGTCACCGCGCTTCCATGCCGCCGCAATGGCCGGTGGGGCGAGATTGAGGATGGTCACTTTCGCCGGGTCGATTTTCCAGTACTTCAGGGCAGCGAGCAGGCTGTAGTGGCCCGTCGATACGAACGGCACGGCGATCTTCTTCCCGATCAAATCCTGTGGGCCGTTGATGCCGGAGCCATTACGCGCAACCAGCGCCTCGGCAGCGCCGATCTGGGTGGCAATAAGGAACGTTTCCACCGGTACTTTGCGCGTTGCCGCCGCGGTGAGAGGGCTGGAGCCGAGGTAGCCGATCTGGACGTCACCCGACGCGATCGCCGTGATCACGTCCGCGCCATTATCGAATTTGCGCCATGAAATCTTCGAGCCCGTCGCCTTTTCATAGGCGCCATCAGCCTGAGCGACCTTCGCCGGATCCACGGTGGTCTGGTAGGCGACGGTGAAGTCAGCGGCCTGGGCGAAGAGTGCCGAGCCGGCAAGCGACAAGGCGGCCAGGACGCGTAGGGGTTTGAGCAGTTTCATGGTGACGCTCCGTAGAAAGGCACACCGCCTTCGAATGCCGCAGAGCCTAAATGATCTAAGAAAGTCGAAATAAATAACCTTTTAGAATTTGCTTAGTGTTAATTCCTATACGCGCGGGCTTGATATGTGCGCATCGCGAGAGGAAAAACACCGAGCTCATGGACGATTCATCGAATCGCCACAATTTGTAAATACGATCGCGACGCCTGCTCAGCGATGTACCTGCAGGCATGGGGCGTTTCTCACGGACTGATCTGGATGGATGCACGACACGGCGACGAGTTTTGCCGTGGTTTTCTCCCCGATGAGGTTTTTTCTGGCTTCGTCAGAAAACAGACGGGGAGCAGGGTGACAACTGCAACGTTTGCGACTACCGGAAAAGAAATCTTAGGTATTTCAGTCGGTTGGAGAGCCAATTCTCACCCGATTTCGCAGGGTGACCGTGACTTGCCGGTCAAGTTCCGGTTGTACGACAGCACTAAACATAGCGATCTGACGAACGGCAATGAAATATGTTTTGGGAATTAGGGATTCGGGCCGATACACTCCCCAACGGACGGCTGAAACGGCTTGTGACATATAACTGCTTGGCATAAAAGCAGGTCTAACAAGTCTTTTTAGGTTTAAAGGATTTCCCTTACCTTGCAGCCAGCTGTACCGCGGTCTAGTCAATTAGTCTTGGGGCCATTGACTCGCCGAGTCAGGTCCGGCGCTAATCGCGCATCCTCGGTTTTGAGCCTTAGGCTCTAGCCCGGGAACTACAAAAATTAGATTCATGAGGAGCGATACACAATGAAGAAGTCCACCCTGGCCTTGGCCGTATACGCAGGTGTCTTGGCTACTCAGGCCGGTGCAGCTGGTTTCCTGGATGACAGCAAAGCGACACTCAGTTCCCGTACTCTTTATTTCGAACAAGATCCGCGTGAAAACCGTAACGCTAGCGGTACTCTCAAAGGTCAGGATCAGCGCCAGACCACCCAGGGCTTCCTGTTCAACTTCATCTCGGGCTACACCCCTGGGACTGTAGGCTTCGGTCTCGATGTTCAAGGCATGTACGGCATTAACCTGAGCGGCGGTATCGACAACCGTGTCCCAACTACCCCCAACACAGTGTCGCCAACTAGCTCTGACGGTTCGCCAGTTGCTGACTGGGCACGTGCCGGTGCGAACGCCAAGGTCAAGCTGTCGAAGACTGAGCTGAAAGTCGGTAACGCTTTGCAGCCAAACCTGCCGATCCTCGTGGCGAACGACGGTCGTCTGCTGCCGCAGACCTTCCAGGGTGGCATCGTTACTTCCAAGGAACTCGACGGTCTGACGCTGACTGCCGGTAAGCTGACTCAGGCTGCCAGCCGTGCGTCCAGCAACTACGCTGATATGTCGCTGAACGGCGGTTACAAAGGTTCGAACAACTTCCAGTTCGCTGGCGGCGACTACAAAGTCACCAAAGACCTGACCGTTCAGTACTACTACGCAAACCTGGAAGACTACTATAAGCAGCACTTCCTGGGCCTGGTCCACATTCTGCCGATCGCCGACGACCAGTCGTTCAAGACTGACCTGCGTTACTTCCACAGCACCTCCGATGGCGAGAACTCTAATCAGGCAGTCAACACCGGTTACCGCTTCACGAACGGTTACAGCAAAAAAGGCCAGGGCGAAGTTGATAACAATACCTGGACTGCAATGTTCACCTACACCCTGGGTGGCAACGCATTCCTGTTGGGTTACCAGTCTGTAAGTGACGATGGCGCCATGCCGGTCATGAACAACGGTAGCGTCACCCGCAACGGCCTGGCCAACGGTCGTAACGAAGGCGAAGGCGGTAACAGCGTCTACCTGTTCACCGACAGCATGATCACCAACTTCACCCGTACTGGCGAACAGACCAAGTTCGGTCAGTACTCATACGACTTCGCACGCCTGGGCGTTCCTGGTCTGAAAGCCGCCATTGCTTACCTGTATGGCGACCAGATCCGTCTGCAAGACGCGCGTCTTGGTCGTGGATCGGAGTGGGAACGTGACATGCGTATCGACTACGTGTTCCAGGAAGGCCTCATGAAAGGCTTTGGTGTGACCCTGCGTCGTGCCAACCTGCGCTCTGATTCCGATCTGTACGCTAGCCAGCAAGACACCGACCAGACCCGTCTGGTCCTCAACTACACCTACGCGTTCAAATAAGCGTGATGTGTTGAAAAGAGCCCCGCTTCGGCGGGGCTTTTTTATGCCTGAAACAATGTCATCCAGCACCAATCGTTCCTTTTGTTTTCAGATGCTGGGATGCACAGTGATTCATACCTCACCATCCAAGGAGCACGACTGAATGGGCCTCAAACTCGGCGACATCGCACCCGACTTCGAACAGAACTCCAGCGAAGGACCGATCAAGTTTCACGAATGGCTGGACGATAAATGGGCGGTATTGTTCTCTCATCCTGCCGACTTCACCCCGGTATGCACCACCGAGCTGGGCTTCACCGCAAAACTCAAAGACGAATTCGACAAGCGCAACGTCAAGGCGATTGCCCTGTCCGTGGACTCGGCCGAATCCCACACCAAGTGGATCGGCGACATCAACACCACGCAGAACACCCTTGTGAACTTCCCGATCCTGGCGGACGAGGATCGCAAGGTCTCCGAGCTCTACGACCTGATTCACCCCAATGCCAGCGAAACCCTGACGGTGCGTTCGCTGTTCGTGATCGACCCGAACAAAAAGATCCGCCTGACCATCACCTACCCGGCCAGCACCGGTCGCAACTTCCACGAGATCCTGCGGGTAATCGATTCGCTGCAGCTGACCGACAACTACAAAGTCGCCACGCCGGCTAACTGGAAGGACGGTGAAGACGTTGTCATCGTGCCGTCGATCAAAGACGAAGCAGAAATCAAGGAACGCTTCCCTAAAGGCTATACCGCCGTTACCCCTTACCTGCGCCTGACGCCACAACCGAATCGCTGATACACCGGTTTCAACCATGACCTTCGGGCCGATTTATCGGCCCTTTTTTTGTGCTGTGAACGCTGAACATGTTGGATATTTACGAGGGTTCTGACACAGCGCTATCGCACAGCCAACACAGCCCATGTGGGAGTGAGCTTGCTCACGAATGCTGTATTCCAGCCGCCGCGAATTTCAGTGCATGTATCGGCCGATTCGCGAGCAAGCTCGCTCCCACGGGATCGCGTATTACTGAAGAGCTGAACAGTCCGTATATTCTTTTTGGTGCTAACCAAATGAATAAATATGATTTTAGAGAATAACTATCCCCTGTTATGGTCTCTCCGTCCTGGCGAGATCGCCGGCAATGAATCCCTTTCCGCCTTACTGGTCCGCCATCGGACGAGCAGGTGCCACCTGTTAGCTACACACCAAAGGAGCGTGCCATGGGCACCGTTATTTTGCGTCGAAGCCTGGTCGCTCTGTTTGTTGCGGCGGTTTCCTTCGGCGTCGTTACTCAGGCCCAGGCCGATACCTTGCGCATCGGTTACCAGAAATACGGCACGCTGGTATTGCTCAAGGCAAAAGGGTCGCTCGAGAAAAAACTCGCCGACCAAGGCGTGCAGGTTCAGTGGACCGAGTTTCCCGGTGGTCCGCAGTTGCTTGAAGGCCTGAACGTGGGTTCGATCGACTTCGGCGTGACGGGCGAAACACCGCCTGTGTTTGCCCAGGCCGCTGGCGCTGATCTGCTGTACGTCGCCTCCGAGCCGCCGGCGCCCACCAGCGAAGCGATTCTGGTGCCCAAGGATTCGCCGATTACCTCGGTCAAAGACCTCAAAGGCAAGAAAGTCGTCCTCAATAAGGGCTCCAACGTGCACTACCTGTTGGTGCGCGCGCTGGAAGACGCCGGCCTGAAGTACACCGATATCCAGACCGTTTTCCTGCCGCCCGCCGATGCGCGTGCGGCATTCGAGCGCGGCAGCGTCGATGCCTGGGTGATCTGGGATCCGTACCAGGCTGCCGCCGAGCAGCAGCTTCAGGCCAAGACACTGCGCGACGGCAAAGGCATCGTCGACAACAACCAGTTCTACCTGGCGACCAAACCCTATGCGCAGCAGCATCCCAAGGTGATTCAGACCCTGGTGGAAGAAGTGCGCGCGGTCGGCGAATGGTCCAAGGCCAACCCGGAAGAGGTGACCAAACAGGTCGCGCCACTGCTCGGCCTGCCGGAAGACATCACCCGCACATCGGTGAAGCGTCAGGGCTACGGCGCCTCGTTCATCACGCCTGAAACCGTCGCCGCGCAACAGAAAATCGCCGACACCTTCTATCAGCTCAAGCTGATCCCTAAACCGTTGCGCATCGCTGATGTGATCTGGACGCCACCCGCTGCTGTCGCGAAAGCCCAGTAAGCCCGGCATTGGAAGGAGACCACTCCATGAGCGTGGAAAAAATCACCCACAGACTGGCGCCCTGGTTGCTACCGGTCTTGTTGTTGGCGATATGGCAACTGGCGGTCACCGCGGGCTGGCTGTCGACCCGCATTCTGCCGGCGCCGAGCGCCGTAATTGAGGCCGGCGTCACGCTGGTGCGCAGCGGCGAAATCTGGACCCATCTGGCGATCAGTGGCTGGCGTGCCGGGATCGGCTTTGCCATTGGCGGCGGGATCGGCCTGGCTCTGGGCTTCATCACCGGGCTGTCGAAATGGGGCGAACGCCTGCTGGACAGCTCCGTACAGATGATCCGCAACGTGCCCCACCTGGCGCTGATTCCGCTGGTCATCCTGTGGTTCGGCATCGACGAGACCGCGAAGATATTTCTGGTCGCGCTCGGCACGCTGTTCCCGATTTACCTGAACACGTACCACGGCATTCGCAACATCGATCCGGCGTTAGTGGAGATGTCCCGCAGCTACGGTTTGAGCGGCTTCGGACTGTTCCGCCATGTGATTCTGCCGGGCGCGATGCCTTCGATTCTGGTCGGCGTGCGGTTCGCGCTGGGCTTCATGTGGCTGACCCTGATCGTCGCGGAAACCATCTCGGCCAGCTCCGGCATCGGCTATCTGGCGATGAACGCCCGAGAGTTTTTGCAGACCGACGTGGTGGTGCTGGCGATCGTGCTCTACGCCGTACTCGGCAAATTGGCAGACCTCGCGGCGCGTGGTCTGGAACGGGTCTGCCTGCGTTGGCACCCGGCGTATCAAGTGGCTAAAGGTGGCGCGCAATGAGCAATCTCCAACAACCGGCAAACCTGTTGCGCGGGATTCCCTTGCAGGTCCGCAAGCTGAAAAAAACCTTCGGCTCGCGGGAAGTACTGAAAGACATCGATCTGCACATCCCCGCCGGCCAGTTCGTCGCCGTCGTGGGCCGAAGCGGCTGCGGCAAGAGCACTTTGTTGCGTCTGCTGGCAGGACTCGATCAACCGTCGAGCGGCCAACTGCTGGCGGGCAATGGCTCGTTGGCGGATGCGCGGGAAGACACGCGACTGATGTTCCAGGAAGCGCGCTTGCTGCCCTGGAAAAAGATCATCGACAACGTCGGCCTTGGTCTCAGCGGCGACTGGCGTGGCAAAGCGCTGGAAGCGCTGGAAGCCGTGGGTCTGGCCGAGCGCGCCAATGAATGGCCGGCGGCGTTATCGGGTGGGCAGAAACAACGGGTGGCGCTGGCCCGTGCGCTGATTCACCAGCCGCGCTTGTTGTTGCTCGACGAGCCGCTCGGCGCGCTGGATGCCCTGACCCGAATCGAGATGCAGCAACTGATCGAAAACCTGTGGAAGAAGCATGGTTTCACGGTGTTGCTGGTGACCCACGACGTCAGCGAAGCGGTCGCCATTGCCGACCGGGTCTTGCTGATTGAAGAGGGCCGCATCGGTCTTGATCTGCAGGTTGATCTGGCCCGCCCGAGGGCGCGCGGCTCCTATCGGCTGGCCGCGCTGGAAACCGAAGTGCTGAACCGCGTGTTGTCGCTGCCCGGCAGCCCGCCCGAACCCGAACCGACTTCACCGCTGCCCACGCAACTGCGATGGGCCAACTAACTCCAGAGGCAATCTTGCCTCCGGAACTGATCTCACAAAGGAAGCCTTACCATGACTATCAAAGCCATCAACGTGCGTAACCAGTTCAAAGGCACCATCAAGGAAATCGTCACCGGTGACGTGCTGTCCGAGATCGACGTGCAGACCGCGTCGGGCGTCGTCACTTCCGTTATCACCACCCGCTCCGTCAAAGAGCTGGAGCTGGTGGTCGGCAGCGAAGTGATCGCGTTCGTGAAGTCCACCGAGGTGTCGATCGCCAAGTTGTGATCGATGCTGGATCCCAAGCGATCTCCCACAACTCCAGCGTCTGACTCGGGCCTCGGGCTGATCGAGGACTTGTGGGAGTGAGCTTGCTCACGAATGCGGTGGGTCAGTAATAGTTAGGCTGTCTGACAGAATGCTCTCGCGAGCAAGCTCGCTCCCACAAATTCTGTGCTGGTTCCGCAAACTGTGGTTGGACCGGGGACTTGTGGGAGTGAGCTTGCTCACGAATGCGGTGGGTCAGCAACAGTTAGGCTGGCTGACAGAATGCTTTCGCGAGCAAGCTCCCACAGGTCCTCCGAACTAGCCGAAACATCGAGTCAGCCCACCATCCTGTGGGAGTCGACCTTGCTCGCGAAGGTTTAGCTTCAGCCACCGAGAAAGTGGCTGAATGCCCCGGCCTCTTCGCGAGCAAGCTCGCTCCCACAGGTTTAGCGTCTGACTCGGGCTTCGGGCTGGTCGAGGACGTGTGGGCGTGATCGGGGTGGCGCCCCCACAACTGACCTGCGTTATTGCTCGATTAACCGCTTCGGCAAATACGGCGGCAGGTACAACCCCAGATACGCATCGAATACCCGCAATCCTTCCTCGGCCATGCGCGGGGTAATCGCGTTGTGCAGTTGCACCGAGCGCGCATACACCCGGTCGGCCAGTTCCAGCGCCAGGGCAAACACCTCAACGTCATCAGGCAGCGTCGGCAGTTGAAAATGCCGGGCGAACAGCGCGTGCATGAGGTTGCCCAGTTCAATGTCGTGCTGACGATCCGCCTGAGTGACTTCGGTCAAACCGTGCTGGGCGAGGATCAGCTGCCGCGCCGCAGCGTCGTCGCTGTAGATCGCGAGCATGCGCGATTCCACCACATGGGACAGGTCTCGCCACTGGTTCAATTGATCATGATCGATGGGCTGCTGCAGGCTTTCGCGAAACGCCTCGTGGACATCGGCCGTCAGCGCTTCCAGCAACGCCGGAACGCTGGCGAAGAAGTGATACACGGAGGAGGGCGGGATCTCGGCCCGCTCGGCGACGCTGTAGATGGAAAGGCTCGCCACGCCGTCCGAGGCCAGCAACGCACGTGCGGCATCGAGGATCGAGTCGATCCGCGCCTGACTGCGTGCACGCGGTTTGCGGGGTGGGGCAAGGCGGGTCATCGGCGCTCTCTCGGTCGGTGGCGCGGGCATTCTACAGTGCCAGCCGGGAGAATGAAAAACGCCACCGATTCTCTCGAAAAGGTGGCGTTTTCGTAACTCGTGCAGACATCAAACCGTGTGCAGATACCAATTGTATTCAAGGTCGGAGATGGAGTGCTCGAACTCCTCCAGCTCGCTTTCCTTGCACGCAACGAAGATATCGATGTACTTCGGATCGATGTACTTGGCCATGACTTCGCTGTCGTCCAGCTCGCGCAGTGCATCACGCAGGTTGTTCGGCAGGCTCTGCTCGTTTTGCTCGTAGGAGTTGCCTTCCACGGGCGGACCGGGCTCGATCTGGTTGGTCAGGCCATGGTGAATGCCTGCCAGCACCGATGCCATCAGCAGATACGGGTTGGCATCCGCCCCGGCAACCCGGTGCTCGATACGTACCGAGTCGGCCGTCCCGGTAGGCACGCGCACGGCCACGGTCCGGTTATCCAGACCCCAGCACGGCGAGTTTGGAACGTAGAACTGAGCACCAAACCTGCGATACGAATTGACGTTCGGGCAAAGGAACGCCATCTGCGCGGGTAGGGTCTCGAGCACACCGCCGATCGCATGACGCAATGCGGCGTTCTGCTCGGGATCCTCGCTGGTGAAGATGTTTTTGCCATCGCGATCAAGGATCGAAATGTGCACGTGCAGACCGTTACCCGCCTGGCCTGGATACGGCTTGGCCATGAAGGTGGTGTCCATCTCATGGTCGTAGGCGATGTTCTTGATCAGGCGTTTGAGCAGTACCGCGTAATCACAGGCTTTCAGCGCGTCTGCAGTGTGGTGCAGGTTCACTTCGAACTGCGCCGGAGCACTTTCCTTGACGATCGCGTCGGCCGGAATGCCTTGCTCTTTCGCACCTTCCAGAATGTCCTGGAGGCAGTCGACGTACTCGTCCAGGTCGTCGATCAGGTAAACCTGTGTCGAGTGCGGACGTTTGCCGGAAATCGGCGAGCGCGGTGGCTGCGGACGGCCGTTTACGTTTTCCTGATCGATCAGGTAGAACTCAAGCTCGAATGCAGCGCAGATGGTCAGGCCCATCTCGTCGAACTTGCTGACAACCTGGCGCAGCACTTCGCGCGGGTCGGCGAAGAAGGGCGTGCCTTCCAGCTCGTGCATGGTCATCAGGAGTTGTGCGGTAGGACGCTTCTGCCAGGGCTCATTGCAGAGAGTGTCGGGGATTGGATAGCAGATTCGGTCAGCGTCACCGATGTCCAGACCCAGACCGGTGCTTTCCACCGTCGAGCCGTTGATATCCAGTGCGAATAGGGAAGCTGGGAGGTTGATGCCTTTTTCGTAAACCTTATGAAGGCTGGTGCGTTCGATGCGCTTGCCGCGCACCACTCCATTCATATCTGCAATCAGAAGGTCAACGTATAGAACCTCAGGATGTTCCTTAAGGAACGCGTTCGCTTCGTTGAGCTGAACGGCACGCGGGGGTACCGACATGATGCAACACCTTTGTTGTTGAAAATATCAATCATCGAGCATTACGGGTTTCAGTCAATCCGAAAGGCCAGACGAAGTCAAGGGAGCCCTGATTTGCCCTAAAAGGGCGCCAAAGAGCTATTTTCGCCGCACTTTAGGGCAAATGTTGTGCGCCCAAGGTCATGCAAACTGCGGGTTTGAGCAGGGCGTGTTTTATTTTTTACGGGTGTGTTGTGGAAAAAAATGAACAACGCTAAGCTCGATTGCAACCCATAACAGCAATAATACCGGGGGTCTCATGCTTCGCCTTCCGCTGATCGGCCTCACCGCCTGCACTCAGCCATTCGGGCACCTGCTTTTTTACATCACATGCTTTCAGTGTAGCGGCCCAGTCAGCGCGCCGGGCACTGCGCATGCCTCTGTGCGGCACCTCGACACCTTACTCTTTATCCGCGCAGCGGTTCCAGCGGGCGCGTCTTTTGCTTCCGCTGACGTATCCGGCCCTGACTTTCCGCGGCATCCGCCGCCGCGCTTTTTGCACAAGCACGACTATCTTTGAGTCTTCCAGGCAATTGGCGATGCCTGTGGAAAACGAGCAGCACCGTAACGCCAGCGCTTCAAAGAACGCCTGACCGCCATGACGGCGACCAGGAATTAAAACCCTGAGGTATTTATGAGTACCAACCTCGACCAGCTCACCGATTGGTTGAAAGAACACAGGATTACCGAAGTCGAATGCATGATCGCCGACCTCACCGGTATCACACGGGGCAAGATTTCACCGACCAACAAGTTCATTGCTGAAAAGGGCATGCGCTTGCCGGAAAGCGTACTGCTCCAGACCGTGACGGGCGATTACGTCGAAGACGACATCTACTACGAATTGCTGGACCCCGCAGACATCGACATGTTCTGCCGTCCTGACCAGAGCGCGGTGTTTCTGGTGCCCTGGGCCATCGAGCCGACTGCGCAGGTGATTCACGACACCTACGACAAGCAAGGCAACCCCATCGAGCTGTCCCCGCGCAACGTCCTCAAGAAAGTTCTCAAGCTCTACGCTGATCAAGGCTGGCAGCCGATTGTGGCGCCGGAGATGGAGTTCTACCTGACCAAGCGCAGCGACGACCCCGACTACCCGCTGCAGCCACCGGTGGGTCGCTCGGGTCGTCCGGAAACCGGTCGACAGTCGTTCTCCATCGAAGCCGCCAACGAATTCGACCCGCTCTTCGAAGACGTCTACGACTGGTGCGAACTGCAGAACCTCGACCTGGACACGCTGATTCACGAAGACGGCACCGCGCAGATGGAAATCAACTTCCGTCACGGCGACGCGCTGTCTCTGGCGGACCAGATTCTGGTGTTCAAGCGCACCATGCGCGAAGCCGCCCTCAAGCACGATGTGGCCGCGACCTTCATGGCCAAGCCCATGACCGGCGAGCCCGGCAGTGCGATGCACCTGCACCAGAGCATCATTGATATCGAGACGGGCAAGAACATCTTCTCCAATGAAGATGGCTCGATGAGTCAGCTGTTCCTGCAGCACATCGGCGGTCTGCAAAAGCTGATCCCCGAGCTGTTGCCGCTGTTCGCGCCCAACGTCAACTCGTTCCGCCGCTTCCTGCCGGACACCTCCGCGCCGGTGAACGTGGAGTGGGGCGAAGAAAACCGCACCGTTGGCCTGCGCGTTCCAGATGCCGGCCCGCAGAACCGTCGCGTGGAAAACCGTCTGCCCGGCGCTGATGCCAACCCGTATCTGGCCATCGCCGCCAGCCTGTTGTGCGGTTTCATCGGCATGGTCGAGGGCCTCAACCCCAGCGCCCCCGTCGTCGGCCGTGGTTACGAACGCCGCAACCTGCGCCTGCCGTTGACCATCGAAGACGCGCTGGAGCGCATGGAAAACAGCAAGACGGTCGAAAAGTACCTCGGCAAGAAATTCATCACCGGCTACGTCGCGGTCAAGCGCGCCGAGCACGAGAACTTCAAGCGTGTGATCAGTTCGTGGGAGCGGGAATTCCTGCTCTTTGCCGTCTGACGTACCGGGGCGTCGTCGATTCCAGTGGATCCACGGCGCCCCACACGCGATACCTGACTGGAGTGATTCATGAGTTCCAACAACCCGCAAACCCGCGAATGGCAAGCCCTCAGCAGTGATCATCACCTGGCGCCGTTCAGCGATTTCAAGCAGTTGAAAGAGAAAGGCCCGCGCATCATCACCAACGCCAAGGGCGTTTACCTCTGGGACAGCGAAGGCAACAAGATCCTCGACGGCATGGCCGGGCTCTGGTGTGTCGCCATTGGTTATGGTCGTGAAGAACTGGCGGACGCGGCCAGCAAGCAGATGCGCGAGCTGCCTTACTACAACCTGTTCTTCCAGACCGCTCACCCGCCGGCACTGCAGTTGGCGAAGGCCATTTCCGACATTGCCCCCGAGGGCATGAACCACGTGTTCTTCACCGGTTCTGGCTCCGAGGGCAACGACACCGTGCTGCGCCTGGTGCGTCACTACTGGGCGATCAAAGGCCAGCCAAGCAAGAAAGTCATCATCAGCCGCGTCAACGGTTACCACGGCTCGACCGTCGCCGGCGCCAGCCTGGGCGGCATGACCTACATGCACGAACAGGGCGATTTGCCGATTCCCGGCATCGTGCACATTCCGCAGCCTTACTGGTTCGGTGAAGGCGGCGACATGACGCCCGACGAATTCGGCGTCTGGGCGGCCGAACAGCTGGAGAAGAAGATCCTCGAACTGGGCGTGGACAACGTCGGCGCGTTCATCGCCGAGCCGATTCAAGGCGCCGGCGGCGTTATCGTTCCGCCCGACACCTACTGGCCGAAGATCAAAGAGATCCTCGCCAAATACGACATCCTCTTCGTGGCCGACGAAGTGATCTGTGGCTTTGGCCGCACCGGGGAATGGTTCGGCAGCGATTTCTACGACCTCAAGCCGGATTTGATGACCATCGCCAAGGGCCTGACCTCGGGCTACATCCCCATGGGTGGCGTGATCGTGCGCGATGAAGTGGTCAAGGTCCTGAACGAGGGCGGCGACTTCAACCACGGCTTCACCTACTCCGGTCACCCGGTGGCGGCGGCAGTGGGCCTGGAGAACATTCGCATTCTGAGTGAAGAAAAGATCGTCGAACGGGTGAAGTCCAAAACGGCACCCTATTTGCAAAAGCGTCTGCGCGAGCTGAGCGATCACCCGCTGGTGGGTGAAGTGCGGGGCGTCGGCATGCTGGGCGCAATCGAACTGGTGAAGGACAAGGCCACTCGCGAGCGTTATGTCGGCAAAGGCGCAGGCATGATCTGCCGCACTTTTTGCTTCAATAACGGCCTGATCATGCGGGCCGTGGGCGACACCATGATTATCTCGCCGCCGCTGGTGATTACCTTCGCCGAGATCGACGAGTTGATCGAAAAGGCGCGCAAGTGCCTGGACCTGACGCTTGAGTCATTGCAAGGCTGAATTTTTTTCCGGAAATTGCCAGACTGTCCGCCGTCTAGACGCCGCTTACATAAAAACACTGGAGCCGTACGCATGAAGAAATTTGGCAAAACCCTTCTGGCCTTGTCCCTCATGGGCGCAGTGGCCGCTGCTGCACACGCCGATGACAAAGTCCTCCACGTCTATAACTGGTCCGATTACATCGCACCGAACACCATCGCCGACTTCGAAAAAGAGTCGGGCATCAAAGTGGTGTACGACGTGTTCGACAGCAACGAGACCCTGGAAGCCAAGCTGCTGGCCGGTAAATCGGGCTACGACGTCGTCGTTCCGTCGAACAACTTCCTGGCCAAGCAGATCAAGGCCGGCGTCTACCAGGAGCTGGACAAGTCCAAGCTGCCAAATTACAAAAACCTCGACCCTGCCTTGTTGAAAGCCGTGTCCATCAGCGACCCGGACAACAAGCACGCGTTCCCGTACATGTGGGGCTCGATCGGCATCGGCTACAACGCTGAAAAAGTCAAAGCCGCTTTGGGCGCTGATGCACCGGTCAACTCGTGGGACCTGCTGTTCAAGCCGGAAAACGCTGCCAAGCTGAAAGGCTGCGGGATCAGCTTCCTCGACTCGCCGACCGAAATGCTGCCGGTGGCGCTGCATTACCTGGGCCTGCCGACCGACAGCCAGAAGAAGGAAGACATCCAGAAGGCCGAGGATCTGTTCAAGAAGATTCGTCCTTCGATCACCTACTTCCACTCGTCCAAGTACATCTCGGACCTGGCCAACGGCAACATCTGCGTAGCCGTGGGTTACTCGGGTGACGTCTACCAGGCCAAGGCGCGCGCTGAAGAAGCAGGCGGCAAGGTCAAAGTCAGCTACAACATTCCGAAAGAAGGTGCAGGCAGCTTCTACGACATGGTCGCCATCCCTAAAGATGCCGAAAACGTCGAAGGCGCTTACAAGTTCATGAACTTCATCCTGCAACCGAAGGTGATGGCCGAAATCACCAACTCCGTTCACTTCCCGAACGGCAACAAGGCAGCAACCGAGTTCGTCGACAAGGACATCACCTCTGATCCAGGCGTCTATCCGCCGGCAGACGTGCTGGCCAAATTGTATGCGATCGCCGACTTGCCAGCGGCGACTCAACGCCTGATGACCCGCAGCTGGACCAACATCAAATCGGGTAAATAAGCCTGACCGGGTGGGGCAAGTGCCCCACCCAAACTGTGGGAGTGAGCTTGCTCGCGATGACGGCAGTGCATACGACGTTAATGTCTGCTGACGCCCCCTGATCGC